>JASHSW010000105.1 GCA_030038595.1 Methylovirgula sp. | reverse complement strand
TGCATGTGGTCGGACCCGAGGCGCGGCCGCTCGAACGGATCATGGGACCGGAGATCGGCGCTCTCGTCCGCACCGTCCACGAAGAAAACGGCGTTGTTTTTCATCTCGGTGCGAGCGTGGCCGAGATCCGCCGGGACGGCGTCGGGCTGGCAAGCGGCGAGAATCTGCCGACCGACTTCGTCGTCGTCGGGATCGGCGTGCGGCCGGCGATCGGCCTTGCCGAACAGGCGGGGCTCGCCGTCGACCGCGGTATCAGTGTCAACCGTTGTCTGGAGACGAGCGTTCCCGGCATTTTCGCCGCCGGCGACATTGCGCGTTGGCCGGATCCTCTGACCGGCGAACGCATCCGCGTCGAACATTGGGTGGTGGCCGAGCGGCAGGGTCAAGTCGCGGCGCGCAACATGCTGGGCCGACACGAACCGTTCAATGCGGTCCCGTTCTTCTGGAGCCAGCACTATGACTTTTCGATCCGCTACGTCGGTCACGCGGAAAAATGGGACAAGACGACGATCGACGGCGACGTGATGGCGAAGGACTGCGAAGTCGCCTATTTTCGCGACGGCCGCAAACTGGCGGTCGCGACGCTCTCGCGCGACGTCGATAACCTGAAGGCGGAAGTTGCCTTTGAAGCGGTCATCGCCGCCGCGTCCTAGCGACGAGACCGCTTCTTAGCAAGCGAAGCAGGCACGCGGCGCGCGACAGTCGCGCGCTTCTCGAGTGGCGAACGAGATCGGCCGCGCCTATTTCTTCTTGGTCGCGTCCTTGATCGATGCCGCCGGAACCGCGGCCTTCGGCTTCACTTTCTTCGGCTTCTTGGCTTCTTTGGTGCTGCGAAGTTGACCTTTTGCCATAACGCTCCTCCTCGCCGGGTTCGCCCACCGCGGACCTGGCATCTTCAAACGGCTGCTGGTATGGCGCCCCCATGGATCCGCAGACAGCCGCGCAGACGATCATGCCTATGCATTGCCGGTGCGGCAAGAAATTTGTGGCCGATGGCGGGGCGCTTGGAACGGAGACGAAGATGCGCGCGATGGTCTTGGCGCTAGCGGGCGTGCTTCTCGCCGTCGCTTGCCCGCGCGCCGGCGCGGCGCCCGGCGTCGGGCCGCAGTATGAGAGTACGCACGTCTATGTGCCGCCGGAAGAATTCGATCGGTTCGTGACGAGCTTCTTGGCGACCTTCGGCGGTAGCGCGTCGAAAAAAAGCGTCGCCACCGTCACCCCAACGCCGAGCCGTACGTTCTCGCAGCTTGTCCTAACTCCGGTCGGAACGCTTTCCGTCTTCGGCTACGAGACGCCGATCCCCTACCCGTTCGGCGCCGAGCGCACCGGCTATCTGGTCACCGACCTCGACGCTGCGATCCAATCGGCGCGCGCCCATGGGGCGGCGGTGGTGGTGGCCCCGTTCGCCGATGCGATCGGCCGTGACGCCGTCATCGCCTGGCCGGGCGGCGTCATGATGCAGCTCTATTGGCACAAGGTTGCGCCGGACTATCCGCCGCTGCGAACGACGCCCGAAAACCGCGTCTATGTATCTCCGGATAGCGCCACCGCATTTATCCGCGATTTCACCGGTTTCGCGGCGGGCAAGGTTGTCGACGACGATCGGCAAGCGCCTGGGATCGAGATCGGCCGGCCTGGCGAGACCTACCGGCGGGTGCGCATCCAATCCAAATTCGGCAGAATGACGGTCCTCGTGACCGACGGACATCTGCCCTATCCCTACGGTCGCGAATTGACGGGATACGAGGTCGCCAACCTCGATGTGACCCTCGCCAAGGCCGAAGCCGCCGGTGCGATCACCTTTATCGAACCCTACACAGAAGGCGGGCGGCGCGCCGCGGTGGTGCGGTTTCCGGGCGGCTATATCGCCGAAATCCATGCCAAGGCGCAATGACGCTGGCGATATGACATAAAGGTTCTGCATGTGCGCGCGGGCGCGACTTCCCGAGGAATATTCCGAGATCAAAATGAAGCTGCGCTTCGACGCGCTCGCGCCGGCGCCGAACTTCAAGCCTTCCTGGAACATCGCACCGACGCAGGACGTGCTCGTCGCAATCCGCGATCCGAAAAGTGGTGCGCGCCTGCCGGTGCTGCTGCGCTGGGGATTGATTCCGGCCTGGGCGAAGGACGCCAAGCCGTGGAGCCGGACGTTTAACGCGCGCAGCGAAACGGTCGAGACGACGACCGCCTTCAAAGACGCTTGGAAAGCCGGACGCCGCTGCCTGGTCGTCACCGACGGATTTTACGAATGGCGCAAGGCCGACAGGCAGCCGTTCGCAATCGCGCGCGCGTTGGAGCAGCTCACGGTGATGGCTGGCTTATGGGAGACATGGATTTCCCCCGCCGGCGAAACGGTGCGCAGCTGCGCGATCCTCACCTGCCCCGCCAACGAATTGATCGCCCCGCTGCACGACAGGATGCCGGTGATCCTGGCGGAAGAAGATTGGCCCAAATGGCTTGGCGAAGTCGCCGCGAGCGCAGCGGAGCTAAAGGCGTTGCTGCGCCCGTATCCGGCGCACCGCATGAAGCTGTGGCCGGTTGCGCGGGCGGTGAACAACTGGCGCAACGACGGCCCGCATCTCGTCGAGCCGATCACGATCTAGGATTTCTAGCCTTTTGTCTGCGGCGCCTCGGCGCTCTCTTCCCTCGAAAACAGCGCCAACGCGTCCGGCGAATCCCACTTGGCAGGACCGGCCATCGTGCCGATGTCGCAGCCGTTCTTATCGACGAGGATGGTGGTCGGCAGGCCGAGCACTTTGCCGTCCTCTTTCAGCGTTTCGAAGACGTTGGCGGTGCTGTCGGCATAGAAGGCGAGGTGCTTGACCCCGATCTCGCGCAAAAATGCTTTCGGCCGGTCGAGTCGGGCGGTATCGACGTTGACGGCGACGACCTGGAACTCCGGGCCGCCGTCTTTGGCCTCGAGCCGGTCGAGGGCCGGCATTTCCGACCGGCACGGCACGCACCAGGTCGCCCAAAGATTGAGGAGCAGGTCGCGGCCGCGGAAATCCGATAATTTGACGGTTTTTCCGTCCGCCCCGGCAAAAGTGAGGTCCGGCATCGGTTGCGGCGCATTCGAAAGGGCCAAAGCGGCTATTTGCCCGTGCACCAGCGGCTCCAAACGGCTGATAACGGTGCGCGTCGAGGCGCAAGCCGCCCCAGTTTCATTGCGATGCCCGCCTTTCATCACGTATATGAACCCCAGCACCGCGGCGAGAACGGCGAGACTGATGAGCGGCGAAGGAAACCGGCTCAAGCTTCGATCTTTCTGTTCTGTCATGCCAGTTCTGAGAGCGTTTGAGAGATGAGCAACAAAATTTGGGGCGGCAGGTTCGCCGGCCGTCCCGACGCGATCCTCGAAGAAATCAACGCGTCGATCGATTTCGACCGCAAACTCGCCGCGCATGACATAGCAGGCTCGCTCGCCCATGTCGCCATGCTGGAGAAGACCGGCATCGTCGCCAAGGCGGACGCCGCGGCGATCCGCGACGCTCTAGGACGCATCCATGGCGAAATCGAGAGGGGCGAGTTTCGCTTCTCCCGCGAGCTCGAAGACATTCACATGAACATCGAGTCGAGGCTCGCGGAGCTGATCGGTCCGGCCGCCGGCCGGCTGCACACGGCACGCTCGCGCAACGATCAAGTCGCAGTCGATTTCCGTCTCTATGTCCGCGCCGCGATCGACGCGCTCGACGCCGAGATTCGCGCCTTGCAGACGGCGCTCGCCGAAAAGGCGTTGGCGCATGCCGGCTCCGTGATGCCCGGATTCACCCATATGCAGCCGGCGCAGCCGATCACCTTCGGCCATCATCTTCTCGCCTATGTCGAGATGCTGGCGCGCGACCGCGGCCGGCTGAAAGACGCGCGGGCGCGGCTCAACGAATGCCCGCTGGGCGCGGCGGCGCTGGCCGGAACATCGTTCCCGATCGACCGCGCGGCAACCGCCAAGGCGCTCGGCTTCGACCGGCCGACCGCCAATTCGCTCGACAGCGTATCGGATCGGGACTTCGTAATCGAAACGCTCGCGGCGGCGGCGCTCTGCGCCGTGCATCTGTCACGGCTTGCCGAGGAGATCGTGTTGTGGGCGAGCCCGCAATTCGGCTTTGTGCGCCTCTCCGATCGTTTCTCGACCGGCTCCTCGATGCTGCCGCAAAAGCGCAACCCCGACGCCGCCGAGCTAATCCGGGCGAAGAGCGGGCGGATCATCGGGGCACTCACCGCCTTGCTGATCGTGCTAAAGGGCCTGCCGCTCGCCTATTCGAAAGATCTTCAAGAGGATAAAGAAGGCACGTTCGACGCGCTCGAAACTTTGTCGCTCTGTCTTGCGGCGCTGGCCGGCATGATCTCCGACCTCGAACCGGATGTCGCGCGGATGAAAACGGCGGCGGGCGCAGCCTATGCGACGGCGACCGATCTCGCCGACTATCTGGTCCGCGAACTCGGCTTGCCGTTTCGCGAAGCGCACCATCTGACCGGCCGGCTCGTGGCGCTCGCCGCCAAGAAGAATGTCGGGCTCGAGGAGCTCTCGCTTGCCGAGATGAAGAGGCTCGAGCCGCGCCTGACGAAAGCGGCGTTTTCCGCGCTCGGCGTCGGGAACTCGGTGGCGAGCCGCACGAGCTACGGCGGCACGGCACCCGCCAACGTCGCAGCCGCGGCGAAGAAATGGCTTTCTGCGCTCGGCAAGCGCGGCTGAGCGGCGCCGCGTTCTCTTTCCCCCAAGCTTCGTCTATATAGGGGCAGTTTCGGAGCCCGCCGTGCCAGCCCGCGTCATCTGCCTTTTTTGCCTGACGTTTCTTGGGCTGGCGCTCGCCGGCTGCGGCCGCGCCGGCCCGCTTCAGCCGCCTCCGGGAACGCCGCCGAACCAGCCCACGGCTTCGGTAATCAGCCCCTCGCCGATGACCGGCGCCGTCAACAACACCGGATCGGGAGCGCCCGCGCCAACCGCGTCCAACGCCAATCCGCCATCCAAGGGACCGTCGTTCTTCCTCGATCCTCTGGTGAAATGATTTTCGAATGCATCATTTCGCGCTGAAAAACGGTGTCCTGCACGCCGAAGGCATCGATCTTTCTGTTCTCGCCGAGACGGTCGGAACGCCGCTCTATTGCTATTCCACGGCGACGATCATCCGCCATTACCAGGTGTTCAAAGCCGCGTTCGAGGGTCTTCGGACGCTCGTCTGCTATGCGGTGAAGGCCAATTCCAACCAGGCGGTGCTCAAGACGTTGGCCGGGCTCGGGGCCGGCATGGACGTCGTTTCGGAAGGCGAATTGCGCCGTGCCCGCGCCGCCGGCGTTGCGGCCGACAAGATCACCTTTTCCGGGATCGGCAAAACCGAGGCGGAGATGGCTTATGGGCTCGACGAGCATATCCTCTGTTTCAACGTCGAATCGGAGCCCGAACTTGTGGCTCTCTCCAAGCTCGCTGCGGCGCGCGGCAAACAGGCCAGGATCGCGGTGCGCGTCAACCCCGACGTCGATCCAAGGACGCATGCCAAGATCGCCACCGGCACCGCCGAGACGAAATTCGGTATTCCGCTAAGCCGCGCGCGCGCTGTCTACCGGCTTGCCGCCAGCCTGCCCGGCATCGCGGTCAGCGGGCTCGATATGCACATCGGTTCGCAGATCACCGAACTCGCGCCGTTCGACGACGCCTTCGCCCGCGCCGCCGCTTTCGTCGGACAGCTGGAAGCGGACGGCCACAAGATCGAACATATCGACCTCGGCGGCGGCCTCGGCATTCCCTATCGCGAGGAGGATCCCGCCGAATCCTTTCACCCGGACCGCTATGCGAAGGTGGTCCGGCGTCATTTCGGCCCGCTCGACCGCAAGCTCATCTTCGAGCCGGGCCGGCTGATCGTCGGCAACGCCGGAATTCTGCTGACCCGCGTCCTCTACGTGAAACAAGGGCTGCACAAGACCTTCGTGATCGTCGATGCGGCGATGAACGATCTCGTGCGGCCCACATTGTATGAGGCCCATCACGAGATCTGGACCGTACGCCCCCGCCCGGCAGCCGATATCGTCGCTGACGTTGTCGGCCCGGTCTGCGAGACCGGCGATTTCCTGGCCTTGAACCGAACATTGCCAGAGCCCCACCCGGGCGATCTCCTCGCCATCCTATCGGCGGGAGCTTATGGTGCCGTGCAAGCCGGTACCTATAATTCCAGGCTGCTGGCGCCCGAGGTTCTGGTCAACGGCGACGATTTTGCGGTCATCCGCCCGCGCGGCACCTATGACCAATTGATCGGCCTCGACAAAATACCAGCTTGGCTTCGATGATGCTTTCCCTGGCAAAGCATCGGCAAGGGACTAGGTTTGGTTATCCAGGGCCGAATTCGGCCTATGCAAAGCGAGAGATAGTTGGCAAATAACAAGGACTTGTCAGGCCCCGAACCGGCGCCCCGGCGGCTCGAAAAGCTGATCGGTGCGGCGCGCGGCGCGCTCTTTTGGGAAAAGCTCTGGCGCGCCGTCGTTCCGCCGCTGATCGTGATCGGCTTATTTCTGAGCTGCTCTTTTGCCGGGGTCTGGATCGACGTCGGCCGGTCCGGGAGGATCCTCGGCGTGGCGCTTTTCGGCCTGGCGCTGGCCGTCTCGATTCTGCCGTTCTTCGGACTGCGTTACCCTTCGCGCCGCCAGGCGCTGACGCGTATCGACCACAGTTCGGATCGCAAACATCATCCCGCCTCCGGCCTCGAGGACAAGCTCGCCAACGACGCCGGCGATCCCGCGACCCGTGCGCTTTGGGCCGCGCATCGGCGCCGGCTGTCGCGGGATGTCGCCGCTCTCAAGGCCGGGCGGCCTTCCCCGCGCATGGTCGATTTCGACCGTTACGCGTTGCGCGCCGGCGTGCTCGTTCTGCTCGTCGCCACGGCGTTCCTCGCCGGACCGGAAAAATACGCGCGGGTCGCGGCGGCTTTTGACTGGCGCGGCGCGGCACCGTTCGGTGCAAATTATCGAATCGACGCCTGGATCGATCCTCCCGCCTATACCGGCAAGCCGCCGGTGATGTTGAAGCTCGCAGCCGACCGTTCGCAGCAGATCGAAGCGCCGATCCATTCGCTCGTCATCGTACGCGCCTCGAGCGGCGATCTCGATGTCGAGACGCAGGGAGCGCTGCAGCCTGCGGTCAAGCCCGATGCCGTCAAGCCTGCTTCCAGCGGGAGCGAACGACGTTTGGCGCTGGAGGGCGACGCCAAGCTCAGCCTGAAACATGCCGGCACGCTTGTCGGGCGCTTCGACATTGCTGCAATTCCGGATCTGCCGCCGCAGATCGAATTGACCGATGCACCGCGCGCCAACGTGCGCGGTTCGCTGACGCTTTCCTACGTGATCAGCGACGATTACGGCGCCACGTCCGCCGCGGCGGATTTCGCCGACCCCACGGTCGAGGGCGCGACCGGACATCTGCGCTCGCTCGTGCCGCCGCCGCATGTCGCTTTGCCGCTGGCGCCGGGTCCCGGCGGACTGGGAGAAACGGAAGCAACCGTCGATCTTTCCGACCATCCTTGGGCCGGCGCGCGCGTCAAGATGACGCTCACTGCGCATGACGGCGGCGGCAATGTCGGGCGAAGCGAGCCGATCGAAATCACCCTTCCGCAGCGGCCCTTCGTCAAGCCGCTGGCGCGCGCCTTGATCGAGCAACGGCGCAATCTCGTACTGTTCCCGGAGCAGCGCGACCGCGTGCAGACGGCGCTCGACGCCTTGATGATCGCGCCCGAAACCTTCGACGAGAACAGCTCCGTATTCCTCGGGCTCAGCGTCGCCTCCAACATGCTGCAGGATGCGCAAAGCGACAACGATCTCTTGCAGGTCGCGGATTACCTTTGGAACATGGCCTTGCAAATCGAGAACGGCTCGCTTTCCGAGGCAGAGCGCGATCTGCGCGCCGCGGAGCAGCAGTTGCGCGACGCCTTGCAGCGCAATGCGCCCGATGAGGAGATCCGCAAACTCACCGAGAACTTGCGCGCCGCGATGGACAAGTTCCTGAACGCATTCGCGCAGCAGCAGGCCCGCGCACTCGGCAATCAACCCCAGCAACCGCCGGAAATCTCGCCAAACGGGAGCCGCTCGGTGTCGCGCCAGGATTTGCAATCCATGCTCGACCAAATGCAGGAAATGGCCCGCTCCGGCGATCGCGCCGACGCGCAGCGGATGCTCGAGCAATTGCAGAACACGCTCGAAAATCTGCAGATGGCGCAGCGCCGCGATGCCGATCCGACGACGCGGGCCATGAACAATGCTCTGCGCGAACTCGACAGATTGACGCGCGAACAACAGGAATTGCGCGACGAGACCAATCGCCTGGCGCAGGCGGAGGCGCAAGCCCGCGAGCGCCAGGAAGAAAGCGACGATCAGCAACAAAACGGGCAACAGCAGCAAGGGCAGCAGAGCCCAAACGCTCAGGCGCAAAACCAGCCGGGCCGACAGGGCGCGAGCGAACAGGATCTGCATGATCGCCAGCAGGAATTGCGCCAGCGGCTCGAAGAGGTGGAACGGCAATTGAAGCAGATGGGACAGGATCAACCTGGCCTTTCGGAAGCGCAAAAGGCGATGAAAGATGCGGAAAATGCGCTGAACCAAGACCAGAACCAAAATCGAGGGCAGAACCAAGGGTCAAATCAGGGGCAAAATCAGGGGCAGAACGCCGGCGGCCAGGGCGAGGGCCAAAGTCCCGGCGGCCAGGACCAGGGCGGCAGCCAAGGCGGCGGCCAGGCGGTCGAGGCCCAGGGCCGCGCCCTCGAGGCTTTGCGCAAGGGCGCCGAACAGCTTGCCAAAGCGATGCAGCAAGGCGGCCAAGGTCAAGGTGCCGAAGGCGGCCAGGAGGGAGCCGGCCAAGCGGCGGGCGGCGGCGATACCGATCCGCTCGGCCGGCCGCTCGCCAACGATCCCGCCTTCGATCCGCACGCCCGGTTCGACCCGCTGGGCATTCCCGCCGCCGAGCGTGCCCGGCGCGTGCTCGAAGAATTGCGCAGGAGGCTCAGCGATCCATTGCGCTCGCAAGAGGAGCTCGATTATCTGCAGCGCTTGCTCAATCTCTATTGAGGCCGTTGCGACCGGTACTTCGTTGTTGAGTTCAATCTGGCGACTGGCACCGACGAGGGAAGATTCCCAATGCACACATTCGGCAATTTTCTCGTAGCCGGGGCGCTCCTGGCGGTGCTGCTCGTTCTTTTCGCCGGCATCGCCAACATGGCGCGCGGCGGTAATTCGAATTTGTCACAGGTCTTGATGCGCTGGCGCGTAGGCTTACAATTCCTTGCCATCCTGATCATTATGGGCGTGCTATTTTTCCGGCGCTGAAAACATGGTTGCGCTCACCAAGATCTATACGCGCGGCGGCGACGCCGGAACGACCGGGCTCGGCACGGGCGAGCGGCGGCGCAAAGACGATTCGCGGATCGAGGCTTATGGCGCCGTCGACGAAGCCAATAGTTGCGTCGGCGCGGCGCGCGCCCTCCTCTTGAAGGCGCCGCAATATGCCGCCTTGGCGGCGAACCTGGCGGCGATTCAGAACGATCTCTTCGACCTCGGCGCGGATCTCTGCGTGCCGGAAACGGGAGCCCGGGCATTGCGGGTCACCGAGCAGCAGGTTGACCGATTGGAACGCGAAATCGACGCCCTGAACGCCGATCTCGAACCGCTCAAATCCTTCGTTCTGCCCGGCGGCTCGGAAGCGGCGGCGGCGATGCATGTCGCCCGCGCCGTGGTGCGCCGCGCCGAACGGCGCATGGTGAGCCTCGCCGCCGTGCCCGGCGAAATGGTCGGGGCGCCGAGCCTTAAATACATCAATCGTCTCTCCGACTTCCTGTTCGTGGCGGCGCGCCACCTCAACCGCCCCGGCGAAGGCGATGTTCTCTGGGTGCCGGGCGCCGGCGCCGGCGTCTGATCCCGGCGCGCAGTTCCCTGCATAATTCGACTCGAACGATCCACTCGGCGATCGCGATGCGTCGCGCGCCCTTGCAATTCGTCGGAACGCGCTTAAAGCGAAAGCTTAGGAAGAGGGGTTCTCTTCCGGCGAAGTACATGAACGACGATAGCAAACAGCGGGATCGTTCGCTGATCCGCGGGCTCATCGAAGCTCTTCCGGAGGCGGTTCTGGTCATCGATCGCAACGATCGGATCATCGCCGCCAACGCCGCTGCCTACCCAATTTTGCCGGGTCTTCTGCCCGAAGGACTGTTGGCCCGCAGCCTACGCTCGCCCGACGTGCTCGACGCGGTGGAGCGCGTGCGCGCCGCGCAGTGCGCCGAACGGGTGATCTGGACCGAAAAGGTCCCGGTCGAGCGTCTTTTCGAAGTCAACATCGCGCCGTTCGGCGGCGACGAATTCGAATCGGCCCTAATTCTGTCGCTGCACGATTTGAGCGAGGCGCGCCGGCTTGAACGCATGCGCGTCGATTTCGTCGCCAATGCCAGCCACGAACTGCGCACGCCGCTCGCTTCTCTGCTCGGCTTCGTCGAAACCCTGCAGGGACCGGCACGCGAGGACGAGGGGGCGCGGCGCAAATTCCTGGCGATCATGCGCGAACAGGCGCAGCGGATGTCGCGGCTTGTCGACGATCTTCTGTCGCTGTCGCGGATCGAACAGCATCTTCACCTGCGCCCGGATACGCCGGTCGACCTGGTCGGTATTCTGCGTCATATCGTCGATACGCTGTCGCCGATGGCCAATGAACAAGACGTCATCTTGCGGATCGATGCGCCCCAATCGGTCGTCGTCGCCGGGGATCGCGACGAGTTGCTGCGGGTAGCTGAGAACCTCATCGAGAACGCCATCAAATACGGCGCCGCGGACGCGACCGCCGCCAAAAAAGATGTGGATATCGCCATCCTCGCGAATGGAACGCAGGCACAACTTTCGGTCCGCGATTATGGGCCGGGCATTGCTCCCGAACATTTGCCGCGCCTGACCGAGCGCTTCTATCGGATCGATGTGGGGCAGAGCCGCGCCAAGGGCGGAACAGGGCTCGGCTTGGCGATCGTTAAACATATCGTAGCGCGGCACGGCGGCCGCCTAAATATCGAATCAAAGCTCGGCGAAGGCGCGACGTTC
>JASHSW010000104.1 GCA_030038595.1 Methylovirgula sp. | reverse complement strand
GCGCGCGATCGGCGTGAATGCTGCGGCGGGCGGGGTTGCGACGCTGATCGCGGCCCCCTTCGTCCCGGTGCTGGCGCGACGGGTGGGCGTAAAGCTGCTTTTGATTTTTGCCTTGCTGGCTGGCGCGGCGAGCCTCGCGGCCTTGGCCGCTACGCAAGCCTATTGGACCTGGTTCGCGCTGCGCGCCCTATTCGGCGCGGCGCTAACGATCCTCTTCGCGCTCAGCGAATTCTGGATCAATTCCGCTGCGCCCGGCGGAAGGCGCGGCTACATCCTCGGAATCTATACCGCCGGGTTCGCGTGCGGCGCAGCCCTCGGGCCGGCGGCGCTCGCCGTAATCGGGACGCGGGGCAGCGCGGCTTTCCTCGCCGCCGCCGCTCTTTTCCTGGTGGCAAGCTTGCCAATCGCGCTTGTCGGCGGCGAAGCGCCGGGTCTCGCGCGGCCGGCGCGAACCTCCGTTCTCGCCTTCGCGGCCGTTTTGCCGGCCGCCACGGCCGCGGCGTTCCTGTACGGGGCGATCGAAATGGGAGTGATGGGACTTTTGCCCGTCTATGCCCTGCGCAGCGGCATGGGCGCGGCGACGGGCGCCGTTCTGGTCACCATTTTTGCGCTCGGAAACGGCGCGCTCCAGATGCCGATCGGTTTGCTCTCCGACCGTTTCGACCGACACCGTTTGTTGGCGCTGATTGCAGGCGCGGGCGCGATCGGCGCGCTCTTCCTGCCTTTGGCGCGGGAAGCGGGATTTGCCGCTTTCGCCGTACTTCTCTTCGTCTGGGGAGGCGTCGTTGGCAGCCTATATGCCGTCGGGCTTGCCCACCTCGGGGCGCGCTGCCGGGGCGGCGAACTTGCTAGCGGCAGTGCCGCCTACATCCTCTTCTATTCGGCTGGGATGCTGGTCGGTCCGCCAACCATCGGATTCGGCCTCGATGTCGTGCCGGCCGGTTTTTTTGTTGCACTAGCGGTGATGCTCGCCGCCTACTCGGGGCTTGTCGCCGCTTCTTGACAAGGCAGGCGCGGCCCCTATGGTGCGCGCACTCTCGGCCCGCGTTGCTGCCAACGCGCCGGACCGAATTCAAGGAACGCAGAAATGGCCAAGACGGCGATGATCAAGATCAAGCTCGAGTCGACTGCCGACACGGGCTATTTCTACGTGACGAAGAAGAACGCGCGCACGAAGACCGAAAAACTATCGTTCAAGAAATACGACCCGGTCGCGCGCAAACACGTCGAATTCAAAGAAACCAAGATCAAGTGATCCGCGATTAGTCCTGGATCTTTGGTTCTTCTCCAATCGACTTCCAGCAATTCATCAGGTTTCGTCGAGATTTCACGGCGACGGCGTCTTTACACCGAAAATGAGAAGGTGGCCGGCGGCAAATGGTGTCTCGAGGAGGCCACTCCTAACCACTTGCGCGCCGGCCGACCCTACGGACCCAGGAGATGCGGCGGACCTGAGCACTCCGCAGGGTATCTCGTTGAAATTGAAAGAGAACTTTTCTTATTTCCGCATCCAAGACCAAGGGCCATCGACGCCCGCCCCCGCCCGCAGCTGAGACGTTAGCGCGCCGGATCCGAAAAGAAAACTGCTTAATTCTTGCTGGGAACGGCGACTTTTTGTTTACCTAAACAACGCCGGCGCGCGAGCCTCTAGGCGGCATCGGCGCAGACCCGGTTGCGGCCGCTGGTCTTCGAACGATAGAGCGCTCGGTCGGCGCGCCGAAAAAGCCCTTCCGGCTCCACATCATGGCCGCGCTCGGCAAGCCCGATGGAAACGGTGATCGCGATCCGCGACCCGTCGTCGCTCACGATGAATCGGTCCCGTTCGATCTCGGAGCGCACGCGCTCGGCGATTTTCGCGGCGCATTCGATAGCCGTATCCAGCATTACGATGACGAATTCCTCGCCGCCCAATCGGCAGACGAGGTCGGGAACGCGGATCACCTTGCGCACGCGCTCGGCGACCGCCTTCAAGACCCTGTCCCCTGCCTCGTGGCCATAGGTGTCGTTGACACCTTTGAAGTAATCGATGTCGAGGATCATGAGCGACAGCGGCCGACCGCGGTCGGCCGCTTGGCTAACGAGCGCCCCGAGATGGGTCTCGAAATAGCGCCGATTGTTGATCCCCGTTAGCGGATCCACCACGGCGAGTTCGATTGAAGCCTGGACATTGTCGCGCAGCCTATCGGCATAGCGCTTGCGGCGCAGTTGCGTGCGGATGCGCGCGATCAATTCGTTGCGGTCGATCGGCCGATTCAGGAAATCGTTGACGCCGATATCGAGGGCGCGCAGGACGCGCGGCCGGTCTTCGACCTCGGCGAGACAGAGGAGCGGCAATTGCCGGCTGCGTTCGAACGAGCGGATCTGGCTACAAAGACGCAGTGCGTCGAAGCCGCGCAGCGTGAGGCTCACGATGAACAGGTCGTACTGGCCGCCGATGGCGAGAACGAGTGCCTCCTGCGGATCGCTTTCCACCTCGACGACGTATTTGTCGCGCAAGGCGAACATGATCTGATCGGCCGAGGCGGCGCGATCGTCGACCAGAAGAAGCCGACCCCCGAGGCCGTCTTCGGCCAGTGCAAGCGCGAGCGGGTCCGGCATTCCCAGGCTGACCGAAGTCAAGGCGCGAGTTCTGAGTTCGTCGAGCACCATTTTGAGCCGCGCCAGCGAGCGCACGCGCGCGATCAACGCCACTTCGTCGATCGGCTTCGTCAGAAAATCATCGGCCCCGGCTTCAAGTCCTTTCAGCCGGTTGGCCGGCTGATCGAGCGCGGTGACCATCACGACCGGAATATGCGCGGTAGAGGCATCTTGTTTCAGGCGGCGGCAGACCTCGAAGCCGTCCATGCCGGGCATCATGACGTCGAGAAGCACGACGTCGCATTCGTCCTTTCGGCAGGCAGCAAGAGCCTCAATGCCGTTGGTCGCGGTGATGACGTCGAAATATTCCGCCGTAAGCCGCGCTTCGAGCAGTTTCAAATTCGGCAGGACATCATCAACGACCAGTATCCGAGCGGTCATTTCGAACTCATCCCTACGCTTGCTCGCGACGCCTCACTGGTCGGCGATATAGTTACGCACCGTTTCAAGAAATTTGACGACCGATATCGGTTTTGACAGGTAGGCCTCGCAGCCCCCCTGGCGAATTTTCTCCTCGTCGCCTTTCATGGCGAACGCGGTGATGGCAATCACCGGGATATGGCGCAGATTTTCGTCGTCTTTAATCCATTGCGTCACTTGCAGGCCGGAAACCTCGGGAAGCTGGATATCCATGAGGATGAGATGCGGCTTATGCGTACGCGCCAGTTCAACCGCCTCGACGCCGCTCCTCGTCTGCACCGTCTTATAACCGTGCGCCTCGAGAAGGTCGTTGAAAAGCTTCATGTTCAGCTCGTTGTCTTCGACGATCAGAACGCTCTTCTGCATGGCTGGAACCTGTTCCGCCTCGCGGCGGCGGACCTCCGCGGCCGGGCGGTCCAAGCATAACCGTAACCGCTACCAGAGAGAAATTTACGAAAGGGAAATCCCACCGAAGAAAGGGGCCGGTACGGCGCGGTGCAGCATACGCCGCGACGAATCTTCTCGGGCCGAAATCGACCCTGACTACGCTCGCTTTACGGCTTCGTTGCCCGGCTTCTTGGGGCGGCGCGCTTCGCCTATTTCGGGCAGGGCGGGGTCGGCAAAAGCTCAAGGCTCTTCATTTTTCCGGCCAGAATGAAGTCGCCATAATCGAGACGTAAGGCGCGCGAAATGCCGTTTTCGTAAAGCTCGAAAGACAGGGTGTAATCGGGCGATTCGTCTTTGTTGCCGGGATCGAAATAGCTGATCGAAACCGGCCAACGCCGCATATGTTCGAGCGCCGGAATCTGTGCCGCGGGCTCCGTCGCCGGCGTGTCGATCGGACGGCCGATGAACGTCGTCGTCTCATAAATTTTGTCGCCGCTATCCGATCCGTCGTAGACTTCGACTTCGAGCCACCTTGCCCCTGCTTTGGCCGCAGCAAGGATATATTTCAAATGCTCGGTCGGAAATAGAACATGGCGACCGAGCGCGAGCTTTGTCTCTCTCGGTTTGGTGAGATCGACGGAAACTGTGCCGGCGGGAACGCGTTGCGCCCGGCCGTCGACCTCGTCGGATTGTTCGTCGTCCACCTTGGTTTCCATCTTGAATGCGAAGCTCTTGCCGCTCCCGTCTTCGAAGGTGGCGGAGCGCATGTCGGAAACGCGGGTCGGGCCTTCGGCCGGCTGCAATTCCGTGACTTGGCGGAAATTCTGCACATAGCCTTCGCAGGACGAGCCGCTGAAATCGAAAGCGATGCGGCCGTGCGCGTCGGTCGGACTCTTCGAGCCCACCGCCTTCAAGAGCGTCAGGTCGTAAACCGCGCGGTGCGACGCGAGCGGAATGGCGTCGATCGAAGCCTGAAGGCCGGCTGGAGTCGCTTTTAGCGCCGTATCGTTGTCGCCGGCCAGAAGCGGCGATGGAACAAGGGTCGCAAGCAGAGATACGCCGGTCGCTGCTATGGAAATCCACGCCACGCCCGATACGACGCGCCGTCCGACGGAACACTCGACCATAGTTTCGTCGCTCCTGCGCCGCGCACCCCGCGACCCCACCTGTTAAAACGCCGCTTGGCCGCTGGCAACGGATAATAGCGCCCGGCGCGAGAATAGCGAACCGCGCTCCTCTGCCCCTTGCGCCGGCGGCGTCAAATGCCACAGTGACGGGTCTCGATCCTGGACCGGGAGCTATTCATGAATGCGACGGAAGATCGTCTTCATTCCCTCGGCATCGTTTTGCCGGCTGCGGCGGCGCCGGTCGCCAATTACGTGCCGTTCGTAATCTCCGG
>JASHSW010000103.1 GCA_030038595.1 Methylovirgula sp. | reverse complement strand
GGCGCAGTTCTTCGCTTGGATAAACTTCGAGAATCCTATGGCCGATGCCGATGGCGATCTCATTGGCATCGAGCGCGCCGGCGACCGGAAAAAGCCATTCGCCGTTCTCGTCCTTCTTGCCGATACACACCGGCTGCATATCGCTCCCGTAAAGCTCGCCGCGGATTTGGGTCTCGATCAGCGCGCGCTTTTCTTCGACGACGATGATCTTCGATAGGCCGCGCGCGAATTCGCGCAGACCGCGCGGCTCGAGCGGCCAAGAACAGGCAAGCTTGTAGAGTCTCAGGCCGATCTCGTTGGCCTTCACTTCGTCGATACCGAGATCGTCGAGCGCTTGGCGCACGTCGAGGTAGGTCTTGCCGGCGGCGACGATGCCGATCTGCGCATTTGCGCCTCCCGAAAGGACGATCCGGTTCAAGCGATTGGCTTCGAGCCAGGCCAGTGCCGCCGCGTATTTGAAGTTCTGCAACCGGCTTTCCTGTTCCAGCACCGGATCGCGCGCCCTTATGTTGAGGCCGCCCGGCGGCAGGCGGAAATCACCGGGCACGACGGCGCGGACCCGATCTAGCGACGCATCGATCGAGGCGGTCGATTCGACCGTGTCCTTCACGCATTTGATGCCGACCCAGCAGCCGGTGAACCGGCTCATCGCGTAGCCGAAGAGCCCATAGTCGATCAGTTCCTGGACGCCGGCCGGCGAGAGGATCGGCATCATCACGTCGACGAAGGTGAACTCGGACTGATGCGCGGTAGTCGAGGATTCCGCGGTATGATCGTCGCCCATCAGTGCCAGCACGCCGCCGAACCGCGAGGTGCCGGCAAGATTGGCGTGGCGCAGCACGTCGCCGGAGCGGTCGACGCCCGGCCCCTTGCCGTACCAGAGCCCGAACACTCCGTCGTAGCGGCCTTCGCCGCGCATCTCCGCCTGCTGCGCGCCCCAAACGGCGGTCGCCGCGAGATCTTCGTTGAGGCCCGGCTGAAAGAAAATGTCGTTGGCTTCGAGCGCCGCTTCGGCACGCAGCAAATTAAGGTCGAGGCCGCCGAGCGGCGAACCGCGATATCCGGAAATGAACCCCGCGGTGGAAAGACCGGCGCGGCGGTCAAGCGCCTTCTGCATGAGCAGTAGGCGAACGATCGCCTGCGGTCCGGAAACAAAGATCCGCGTTTCCTTCAGATCGTATTTATCGGCGAGCGAGACCCATCGCGGCGCGCTGGCAACTTGCGCCTTGCTCGCCTGCGCCATCGGCCCGCCTCCAACCTTCCGCGTGAACGGCCGGTATAGAGCAGCAAGGCCGATCATCCAACCCCGCGACGTTTCCCGGCCGGCCCGCGAATATTCCAGTAAGCATCTGATCATAAAGAGAGTATTCGGCAAAAGCCTTGGCAAGAGCGGCGATGCGATCAAAGAATCGTCAATCTCGCGGGCTTGCGATGCACGACCGGACGGCCGGACTGCGACAGGGGACGGCGACGATGACCGCGGCTCGCCTCGCTTTGGCCAGAGTTCGGCTGGCAATTAGCGGCCCTTCCGATTCTTCTCGGCGCGCGCCGATCATGAAGGCCGTCATGCGCACATTCGGATTCGGTCTCGCGCTTTTCTTAGCGGGTCTCAGCGCGCCGGCCTTCGCGCATCCGCACGTCTGGGTGACGGCGCGCGAGGACGTGATTTTCGACAACCAGGGCCGCATCGCGGCGATCCGCGGCGCCTGGGTCTTCGACGACATGTATTCGGCCTTCGCAACCCAAGGGCTCGGCAAGGACGGCCAACTCGCTACCAAGGAAGAACTTGCACCGCTCGCCAAGACGAATGTCCAATCGCTCGCCGAGTTCGACTATTTCACATTTGCGAAACTCGCCGGCACAAAGGTCGAGTTCGGACCGCCGACCGATTACTCGCTCGAGGAGCGGCCGGACAAGCTCGTGGTGTTGACCTTTACGCTTCCCCTCAAACAGCCGACCAACCCCGGCAAGGCGTTCACCTTTCAGGTCTACGATCCCACCTATTTCGTCGCCTTCAGCCTCGACGACAAAGTGCCGGTCGAGCTCATCGGCGCGCCGAAGGGCTGTTCGTTCAGCGTACTCGGCGCCGATCCGCTCGACGAGGAGGCCACGAAAAAACTGTCGGAAGCGTTCTTCGCCAATCTGTCGCCGGGCTCCGATTTCGGCGAGAAATTGGCGAGCCGCGTGTTCGTAGCCTGTCCATAAACGCCAAGGAAGAACCCTGAGACCCAAGCTGGAATTCCTGCGCCGCTCCGCTCCGCAACCTGCCTACGGCCGGTTCGCGGCGGCCACCCTGCTTTTCCTTCTGCTTCTGGCGTGCTGCGACAGCGCAATGGCGCAGGTTTTCCACCACCCCTTCGCGGTCGGCGGCGACGAAGCCCCGATCGGACGAGTCTCCGGGATCACCGCGTGGATCATCGGGCAGGAGAGCATGTTCTCGCTCCTGCTCACCGGCGCGTTGCGCTCGTCCAAAGAGAACAACAGCGCCTATTTCCTGCTTGCCGGGTTGAGTTTCGCCTATGGAGTCTTCCATGCCGCGGGCCCCGGCCACGGCAAGGCGGTGGTCACTTCCTACATGGTCTCCAACGAGCGCGCGCTGCGGCGCGGTCTCGTCATTTCGTTGCTTGCCGCGATCTTGCAGGGGCTCGTCGCGGTTGCGCTCGTCGGCGCCTTGGCGGGCATCTTCCGGGTCACCGCGCAACGTATGAACGCGGCCGCCAGCGACCTCGAGATCACCGCCTATTGCGGCATCGTTCTTCTCGGCATCGTGCTGCTGGCGACCAAAGGCGCGGCGCTCGCCGCGGCGCTGCGGCAAACCTGGGCGGCGCGTTTCTTCGCGGGCGCCCCGCCGCGCCTGGCACTTCCGCAGGACGGTCAAAATGTCTTCTTCGCCGACGATGGCGCCCCCAATCATCTTCACGGACCGGATTGCGCGCATTGCCACATCCCGGACCCGAAACAGCTCGGTGGCGATTTTTCCTGGAAGTCGGCCGCGGTAACGATCGCAACGGCCGGTGCGCGGCCTTGTTCCGGGGCGATCCTCATCCTGGTCTTTGCGCTGGCGCGCGATATGTTCCCGGTGGGCGTCGCCGCGGTCTTCGCCATGTCGCTCGGCACGGCGATTACCACCGGCTCGCTTGCCACGATGGCGGTTTTTGCCAAGAAGATCGCACTGCGTTTTTCCGGGAGGGGATCGCCGCGCGCCGAGATCATCGGCCGGCTGATCGAGGTCGCCGCCGCGCTTTGCGTCTTGCTTTTCGGGGTGGCGCTTCTGGTGGCGAGCTTCGCGGGAATGGACGCCACCAACAGCTAGACGGCCGGCTGGCGGCGCCCCCTTAACTTCGCCACCAAAGCGCGAGATAATGGGGCATGGCGAGGCTGACCTATCTTTCGGCGCCTGGCAGAGCCACAATCGGGAGGTTCCTCGCGGTTCTCTCGGCGGCGTTCCTTATTCTCGCGGTCGGCCTGCCACCAGCCCAGGCGCAGGGCTTTAACCCACTGAATTGGTTCCAACAAATCTTCCAACCGCCGCCGGCGCCGGGGTATGGCTACGGCCAATGGCCGCGCTATCGTCCTCCCAAAACGCATCCACCCGTCGAGAAGGCGGAAACCAAACCGGCCGTGCCGCCGACCTTCTTCGTTGCGGTCATGGGCGATTCGCTCGGCCAGTTGCTCGCCCAGGGTCTAGCGGAATCACTGAGCGACCGGCCGGAAGTTGGCATATTGCACGACGCGCGCGAAGATTCGGGCCTCGTCCGCGACGATTTCTACGACTGGACGAAGGCCGCCCATGACCTCATTGCGAGCGGTCAGAAGATCAACGTGGCGGTCATGCTGGTCGGCAGCAACGACCATCAGCCGTTGCGCGACACGGACGGAACCTACCAGGATCCCGGCTCGCCGAAATGGAACGATCTCTATGCGGCGCGGGTCGGTGCGATCAGCGCGATGTTCCACGACGCCAAGATCCCGTTGCTCTGGGTCGGACTGCCGATCATGAAGAGCGACCGCCTGTCGAGCGAGATGGTGGCGCTCAACGACATTTATCGCGAAACTGCGAGCAAGAACGGCGCGATCTATATCGATATCTGGGATGCGTTCGGCGACGACAAAGGCCAGTTCAGCCCCTACGGGCCCGACGTCAATGGGCAGGTCGTGCGGCTGCGTTCGCTCGACGGGGTTCATTTCACCCGAGCGGGCGCACTCAAACTCGCGAGTTTCGTCGCCCCCGACATCCGCCAGATTCTCGATTCCGGCACGCCGCAAGGCGACGCCGCTCTGGCAAAGATCGAGACGACGACGCCGGCCGGCATCAATGCGCCGGCAAACGCCGCGGTCGCACCGCCGGTGAAGCCGCCGATCGGTCCGGTTCTGCCTTTGACCGGTCCGGCGCTCGCTCCCGGCGGGCAGCTTGCAACGCCGGCAACGGCCGAGGCCGGCGCGGCCCAGAATCTGATCGAGCAAACGTTCGCGGCGGGCAAACCGCCCGAAGCAAAGCCCGGCCGTGCCGATGACTTCAGTTGGCCTCCAAAGCAATGACCGCCGCCGCCGCGCTCGCTGCGTCTGCGCCAGACCATTTTCAGGCGCGCTCCGAAGTGCTCTAATTCGTGCTCGGCATCGGGTTTGCCTTACGCTCGAGCGTGGCGCGACATGGCTGACAAACTGAGCGCCGAGGAACGCGTGGCTCTGCGCGCGGAGCTTGAGCGCCTGCGCCAAGAGCATCGCGACCTCGATTCGGCCATCGAAGCCTTGGCCGATCTTTCCGCAGCCGATCAACTGCAGATCCAGCGTCTGAAAAAGCGCAAATTGTTCCTGCGCGACAAGATCGGCCGCATCGAAGACCAATTGACGCCGGACATCATTGCCTGAGCGAACGCGCCGCCTGCCCTAGCGCGCGTCTTTATTGGGCCTGGCGCGCAGCCGGCTCGGCCTGAGTTCGCCGCGTTCCTCCAGGATCGGATAGGCGGCGCCGGAGACGAGGTAATCGTTCACGCTTTTGAGCGCGCGCAGCAGATCGAGATGCAGCGTATTGACTTCGACAGGCGCCGGCCGCGCTTCGCGCAGGTGCTGGAAATGCGCCGCCGTCGCCCTCGCCTCGATGTCGCGGAAGATCGCCTTTTCGTCGGTGAGCGCCCGCGCGGCCCGATCGTCGCCGGTCATGAAGGCGGTCGCCGCGAGACGCAGGTTGGCGCCGAGCCGATCGAGCATCGTGCGCACCTCGGCGCGCCCGCTCTTGGAAAGCACCGACCCGCGCTTGCGTTGACGCGCCAGCGTCGCCATGGCGCTGCGATCGATCGCATCCCCGGCAAGTTCCAGATTGGTCGTAAAGGCGAGGATGGCGGCAAGTCGCTTGTCGTCCTCCTCGCTCAGCGCCTCGGGATCGAGGCCGATCAGATAGGCTTTGATCGCGCTGTTCAACCGGTCAAGAATATCGTCCATGCGGCGCGTCTCGCCGATCTGCTGTCGATCGCTCTGCGCCAGCGCATGGGCGACGCCGTTCAGCATCTCGTCGAGCACGTCGATCATCCGCAGTGTTTCGCGCGTCGCGTTGCCGAGCGCGATCGCCGGCGTCTCGCCGGCGCCCGGATCGAGGTAGAGCGGGCGGGATGGATCTTGCGCCTCGATCCGCGCCGGCAGGCAGTAGCGCAGCAGTTTCGCGAACGGCTGCAGCAGCGGCAGGAAGACGAGCGCCATCGCGACATTGAACGCCAGATGGAAGTCGGCGACGGCGCGGCCGAGATTGGGCTCGATCCGCAGCAGCTGCGGTCCGATCCAGCCGATGAGCGGCAGGAAGATCGCCGCGCCGATCAGCCGGTTGAAGAGATTGCCGAGCGCGACGCGCGCTCCCGCCCGATCGCCGCCGCGCGGCGCTTCCAGCACGGGGTTGAGCGCCGAGCCGATATTGGCGCCGAGAACGAGCGCCAGTCCCGCGTCGAGCGGAATGACCCCTTTGGTCGCAAACAACATGACGAGCAGCACGATCGCGGCGCTCGAATGCGCCGCCCAAGCCAGCAGCGCGGCGAAGATGAGGGCGATGATCGGTTGCGTCGCCACGGCGCCGAGCAAAAGACGCAGGCTCGGCACATCCTCGTAAGGCGTGACGATCAGGAGAAGCTGGGCCAATGCCAAAAGCATGAGCCCAAGGCCGATCGCCACGCGGCCCAAATCGCGCGTGCGGGCCGCATTGCCTTGCCGGAACATCATCACGCCGACGACAAGCAGCAGCGGCGCGCCTGTCGCGAGGTTGAGGGAAAGAAGCTGGACGATGAGCGTCGTGCCGACGTTGGCGCCGAGCATCACGGCGAGCGCCGGGACGAGATCGACGAGGCCGGCGGTCGCGAAGCCCGCGATCATCAGGCCCGTCGCGGTGCTGCTCTGTAAAACCGCGGCGACGCCGAGCCCGGCGGCAAAGGCCTTGAAACGATTGCCGAACGCCCGGCCGAGGCCGCGCCGCAGATCCGGGCCGAAGGCGCGCTGAATCCCGCTCTGGACCATATGCAGGCCCCAGAGCAGCAGCGCGACCGCGCCGGCAAGATCGAGAAGGGAAAGCGTCGCGTTCATCGGCTCGCCTCCCACGACCCCGCGGGGCCGATGCCTGGCGTTCTCCCAAGCTGGCGTATTTTGCGCGAAATTCAACCTGCAAGGTTGCGGAAAGGGAGTGAGGCATTCGCGCCGAACCGATGACCGCCGGGGCGGCCCGTGCGGGCGGTGCGCTCGCCCTGCCCCTACAACACGCTGCGCCCCTGCCGATCGAGCGCTGCGAACGCTTCGTCGGAGAGCTTAAATTCGGCGGCGGCGACGTTCTCGATGAGATGCTGCGGGTCCGCCGTTCCGGGGATCGGCAGAATGACTTTCGAGCGTTTCAGCGACCAGGCGAGCGCCACCTGTCCCGGGCTTGCATTCAACGCCTTGGCGATCTCGACCAGAGCCGAACCCGGCCGCGCCAGCGCGCCCGCCGCGAGCGGCGCCCAGGGGATGAAGCCGATTGCGTGTTTCTCGCAATAGACGAGCACATCCTCGCTGGCGCGGTTGACCAGATTGTAGCGGTTCTGCACCGTGACGACGGGGAAGTATTTGCGCGCCGCTTCGATATCGTCGACGCCGACGTCGCTCAGTCCGACATGGCGGATCAATCCTTCCTTGCACATCGCCGCGATCACCGCGAACTGCTCGTCGCGCGAAACAGCGGGGTCGATCCTGTGAAGCTGCCACAGATCAATCCGCTCGATGCCCAAGCGGCGCAGACTCATCATTACGCATTGGCGCAGATATTCGGGACGCCCGAGCGGGCGCCAGATCTCCGGGCCGGTACGCGCCAGGCCGCCTTTGGTTGCGATCGTGAGGCCTTTGTAAGGGTAGAGAACTTCGCGAATCAGATTTTCGCTCACGAACGGGCCGTAGCTGTCGGCCGTATCGATAAAGTTGATGCCGAGCTCAGGGACCAGTCTCAACGTCTCGCGCGCCGCCTTCGGATCGGCGGGATCGCCCCAAATCCCTCTTCCAGTGATCCGCATGGCGCCGAAGCCCAAGCGGTTGATCGTGATGTCGCCGCCAATTTCGAATTGGCCGGAGGCGGCTGCGGAAGGATGAGAAGCCATGCACGGATCCAGTTTCGGGAAAATGCGGCCGAGGGCGCTCCGCCAGCTAGTCGAGAAATAGCGCACAATCGGCGGCGCGCCCAACGGAAAGCGCCTGCCGGGGCCGCGAAATATCGTCCGGCAAGACGCCCGGCGGCCGCTTGCGCGGTTTTGCCCCTTCGTCTATGCCGCTGCCTTCGTTGGGCCGCAAGGAATCGTCCATGTCCGCGCCTGTCGCCATCCTCATGGGCAGCCAATCGGACTGGACGACCATGCGCCACGCGGCCGAAACGCTCGACCGTCTCAAGGTCGGCCATGAAACGAAAATCGTCTCCGCGCATCGTACCCCCGATCGGCTGATGAAATTCGCCAAAAGCGCCGAGACGGCGGGATTCAAGATCATCATCGCGGGCGCCGGAGGCGCCGCGCATCTGCCCGGCATGACCGCCGCGATGACCAATCTGCCGGTCCTCGGCGTGCCGATCGAGACCAAGGCGCTCTCCGGACAGGATTCGCTCTATTCCATCGTGCAGATGCCGGCAGGCGTACCGGTCGGCACGTTGGCGATCGGCAAAGCCGGCGCGATCAACGCGGCGCTGCTTGCCGCCGCGGTGCTGGCGCTGGGCGATGCGGCGTTGGCGAAACGGCTCGCCGCATGGCGCGCGGAGCAGACTGCGGCGGTTGCCGAGCGCCCCGAGGATTGAGGGATGTCGCACCTCCGGCCGGGCGGCACGATCGGCATTTTGGGCGGCGGGCAACTCGGGCGGATGCTGGCGATGGCCGCGGCAAGGCTCGGGCTCAAGACACACGTCTATGCGCCGGAAGCCGACAGCCCCGCCTTCGATGTGGCGGCGGCGCGAACCGTCGGCTCCTTCGAAGACTCCGATGCGCTCGCCGACTTTGCCGGCAACGTCGATGTGGCGACCTACGAATTCGAGAATGTGCCGGCCGGCAGCGTTGCGGTACTCGCCCAACTTTGTCCCGTGCGCCCCGGCCCGGCGGCGCTCGAAGCAAGTCAGGACCGTCTCGCCGAAAAGGAATTTCTTGCTTCGCTCGGCATCGAGACGGCCGCCTACGTGTCGGTCGAGGACGCCGGCGCGTTGATCCGCGCCGTCGCCAAGCTCGGCCGCCCGTCGATCTTGAAGACGCGGCGCTTCGGCTACGACGGCAAAGGCCAGATCGCCATCCGCGACGGATCGGACCTCGCCGCGAGTTTCCGTAGCCTGGGCGGCGTGCCGGCCATTCTCGAATCGGTGGTTCCGTTCGTGAAGGAAATCTCGGTCATCGCGGCGCGCGGCGTGGACGGGAGCTTTGCCGCCTATGACGTGACCGAGAACGTCCACGTGAACCACATCCTGAGCACGAGCCGCGCCCCTGCCGCCGTTGAGCGGGACTGCGCCAAGGCGGCCGTCGCGGCCGCCCAAAAAATCGCCGACGCGCTCGAATACGTCGGCATCATCGGGGTCGAAATGTTCGTGGTCGAGGAGCCGGGCGCGGCCGGGCAAACGATCAAGGTGAACGAGATCGCCCCGCGGGTACACAATTCCGGCCATTGGACGCTCGACGGCGCCGTCTGCTCGCAGTTCGAGCAACACATCCGGGCGATTGCCGGCTGGCCGCTCGGCTCCACGGCGCGGCACGGTGCGATGGTGGTGATGCGCAATCTCATCGGCGACGAGGTCAAAACATTCGCCGAGCTTTTGGCCGAACCCGGCGCCTGCGTGCATCTCTACGGGAAGGAGCAGGCTCGGCCGGGACGCAAGATGGGCCATGTCACGCGGATTTTCTCCAAGTACGAAGCTTGAGAAGCGCGGCGCGCGGGGCACGGCTCGCCTGGACAAATTGGATCGGCTCTGCTAATCGCCCGCCTTCCGATCGGGCGGCGATTTTCGCGCGCTCCGGCTGCTCCTTATGCGGCTCGGCTCAGACAAGGATGGCTGCGTGCAAGTTCTGGTTCGCGACAACAATGTTGACCAAGCCCTGAAAGCGCTGAAGAAAAAGATGCAGCGCGAGGGCATTTTCCGCGAGATGAAGCTGCGCGGCCACTACGAGAAACCTTCCGAGAAACGCGCCCGCGAAAAGGCCGAGGCGATCCGCCGCGCCCGCAAACTGGCCCGCAAGAAGCTGCAGCGCGAGGGCCTCCTGCCCATGAAGCCGAAGCCGACCGTCGGAATGCGCTGATTCCCCGGTTGCCCGGCGCGGCGATTTCGCCGGGATGAGCGCCGGCTCGCGATCTCGTTATTTTTCCCGCAACGATCTTGTGCTAGGTGCGAATCGGCCGGGCATTCGCTTCGCCGGGTCGCAATCTTGCCGGAAAGCAGGGGCCTAACGGGAGCGCGGCAAAGACCCTGATCGCCGTTTCCCAGCCTCGCGCGGCAGGCCGGAATGACAGTTTGGGAATCTTGATGAGTCTTCGACGCCACTTCGGATTTGCCGTCCTCGCCGCGGCTGCGCTCGGGCTCGCCGGATGCGAGAACGGCAACGGGTTCATGCCGGGCACCGGCGTAGCGGAAGTCGTCAACGAGTCGCCGCAGGAAGCCGACGCCAATATCGCCTCTTTGACCGATGTCGTGCAGCGCAATCCGAACAGCGCCGAAGCCTACAATACGCGCGGCGTCGCCTATGCGAGGATCGGCCGGTTCGAAGAGGCGATCGCCGATTTCACCCAGGCGATCAAGCTCAACCCGAACGACGCGGCGCCGCTCACCAATCGAGCGCTCGCCTATCGCCAGATCGGCCACGACGACCTGGCGCTCGCCGACTTCAACCAGGCGATCATCGTCAATCCCAACCACGCGCCCGCCTATCTCGGCCGCGCCAACCTTTTGCGTTCGCAAGGCAAGCTCGACCAAGCCCGCGCCGACCTCGATCAGGCGATCCGCCTCAATCCCGAGAACGCCCAAGCATTCCATGCGCGCGGCTTGATCTATCAGCGCGAAGGCAACCAGCAAATGGCGATCACCGATTTCAGCAATGCGATCGATCGCAATCCCTTTGTCGGCGCGCCCTACGAAGCGCGCGGCGAAAGCTTCATCGCGCTCAATGAGCCGCAGAAGGCGATCGAGGACTTCAATGCGGCGCTCAACGTCAACAGCAAGAACGCCGACGCTTGGGCGGGCCTCGGCCTCGCCTACGAGAAGCTCGGCGACCGCACCAAGGCGCTGGCGAATTACCAGCACGCGCTCGCCTTCGATCCCAACAACAAGGTCGCCAGAGACGGCGAGACGCGGATGGAAAGAAGGGCATAGCCGGTTCCGCCGACCATTCGCTGCTCAACGCCGGCGCCCGCCGCGATGGATGCGTCGGCGCATCGGACCGGAACGCGCCGGTCTGCACAGCTCAGTTGCAGACTTTCACGGGCTCGACCACATAGCCGTAGCCGTTCCAAATCTGCTGCGGCTCGTACCCGCAGCGCGGGCCGTAGAAGCCGCCCACCGGCCCGTAGTCGGTTGGATAATAGGAAACCGGTGGGGATGGAGGCGGCGGAGGTCCGGCGGCAAAGGTGCTGGCGGCCATGATGCCGAAAGGCGTTACGAACGTCACACCGGCATTTACGATGCTACTTCCAGCCCGCGCCGGCATCGCGGCGATCTCGATTGCGGCCGCCAAAAGCAACGCAACGGTCAGTTTTGCCAATCGGATGTTCATTCGCCTGCGCCGCAGAGAGCCAAGACCTCCAAGTCCTAGCATCGGGCGCCAGCACAAACAATCTCGCTCTTTACCCCAACGCCTTCAGAATGCTCTCGACCATCTTCTTGGCGTCGCCGAACAGCATCATCGTATTCGGCCGGAAGAACAGCTCGTTCTCGACCCCGGCATAACCGGAGCCCATGCCGCGCTTGACGAACAGCACGGTCTTCGCCTTCTCCACGTCGAGCACGGGCATGCCGTAGATCGGCGATTTCGGATCGGTCTTGGCGGCGGGATTGGTCACGTCGTTGGCGCCGATGACGAAGGCGACATCGGCTTGCGCGAACTCCGAATTGATGTCCTCGAGCTCGAAGACTTCGTCATAGGGCACATTGGCTTCGGCAAGCAGCACGTTCATGTGCCCCGGCATGCGTCCGGCAACCGGATGGATGGCGTATTTTACGTCGACGCCGCGCTTCTTGAGCCGATCCGCCATCTCGCGCAGCACATGTTGGGCTTGAGCGACCGCCATGCCGTAGCCCGGCACGATGATCACCTTGCCGGCATTCTCCAGAATGAAGCCGGCGTCTTCCGCCGAACCCTGCCGGACGGGCCGGGTTTCCGCCGCACCGGCGGGACCTGCCGTTTCGCCGCCAAATCCGCCGAGGATCACCGAGATGAACGAGCGGTTCATCCCTTTGCACATGATGTAGGAGAGGATGGCGCCCGAGGAGCCGACCAAGGCGCCGGTGATGATGAGCGCCAGATTGCCGAGCGTGAAGCCGATGCCCGCCGCCGCCCAGCCCGAATAGGAGTTGAGCATCGAGATGACAACCGGCATGTCGGCGCCGCCGATCGGAATGATGATCAATACCCCGATCGCGAAGGAGACGATGGCGATGAGCCAGAACAGCACGGCGCTCTGCGTGAGCACGAACAGCACGATGAGCAGAAAAAGGAATCCGCCGAGCGCCAGATTGACCGCATGGCGCTGCGGTAAAAGGATCGGCGCGCCGGACATGCGCCCGTCGAGTTTCAGAAAGGCGATCACCGAACCGGTGAAGGTGATCGCGCCGATCGCCGCGCCGATCGACATTTCGACCAGGCTCTGGGCATGGATCGCTTCCGGCGTGCCGATGCCGAAGGCCTGCGGCGCGTAGAGTGCGCCGGCGGCGACGAGAACGGCGGCGAGACCGACGAGCGCATGGAACGAGGCAACGAGTTGCGGCATGGCGGTCATCGCGATGGTACGCGCCCGCCAGATGCCGATCGCGCCGCCGATCGCGATCCCGACGACGACCAGGATCCAGGCCGAGAAGCCGGCCGGCAACCGATAGGCGAGCGTCGTAACGATCGCGATCACCATGCCGACGACGCCGAGCAGATTGCCGCGCCGCGACGTCGAGGGCGAGGAGAGGCCGCGCAGCGCCAAGATGAACAGAACGCCGGAGACGAGATAAAGCAGGGCGGCGAGGTTGCCGTTCATCGGCTCAGCCCTTCTTCTTGTACATCGAGAGCATCCGCTCGGTGACCAGGAAGCCGCCGAAGATGTTCACGCTAGCCAGGATCAGCGCGATGAAGCCGAAGATACGGGCGAGCGCCGATCCGTCGTCGCCCGGCGTCGAGGTATCGACACCGACCGAGAGGAGCGCGCCGACCACGATCACCGAGGAGATTGCATTGGTGACCGACATGAGCGGCGTATGCAGCGCCGGCGTCACCGACCAGACGACGTAATAGCCGACGAACACGGCGAGCGCGAAGATCGCCAGACGAAAGACGAAGGGATCGATCGCCCCGCCGCTCGCCACATGCGCGGCCGCGCCTCCGGCATGGGCGAGTTGGTCGGCATAAGACTGCGCCGCATCCGCGGATTGACGCGCCGCGGCGGCCGCCGCCTGGGCCTTTTCGAGAAGCGATTGCGGGGTCTCGTCCATGTCTGCTTCCTATCTCAATGCGGGCTGTCGCGAAGTCAGGCCGATTTTTGGAAATTCGGATGAACGAGCCCGCCGTCTTTGCTGAGCAGGGTCGCTTTTACGATCTCGTCGTCCCAGGGGATCGCCACGGTCTTGTTCGCCTTGTCGATAAGAATCTCGACGAAGGCGAGGAGGTTCCTGGCATAGAGCGAGGAGGCCGTCGCCGCGAGCCGGCCTGCGACGTTGAGATGCCCGACGATCTTGACGCCGTTCTTGGTGGTGACGGTCTTGCCGGGTTTGGAGAGCGCGCAATTGCCGCCGCGCTCGACCGCGAGATCGACGATCACCGAACCCGGACGCATCGATTGGACCATCGCTTCGGTGATCAGCACCGGGGCGCGGCGGCCGGGAATCAACGCCGTAGTGATGACGATATCCTGCTTGGCGATGTGCGAGGCAGTCAGCTCTTTCTGCTTTTCCTGATATTCCGCCGACATTTCCTTGGCGTAGCCGCCCGCCGTCTCGGCCTGTCTGAACTCCTCGTCCTCTACCGCAATGAACCTGGCGCCGAGCGAATCGACCTGTTCCTTGGTAGCGGGGCGCACGTCCGTGGCGGTCACGATGGCACCCAACCGGCGCGCCGTGGCGATCGCCTGCAGGCCGGCGACGCCGACGCCCATGACGAAGAGTTTCGCTGCCGGAACCGTGCCCGCCGCGGTCATCATCATCGGCACGGCGCGGCCATATTCCTCCGCCGCGTCGACGACGGCGCGGTAACCGGCAAGATTGGCCTGGCTCGACAGCACGTCCATAGCCTGGGCGCGGGTGATGCGCGGCATCAGTTCCATCGCGAAGGCGTCAACGCCGGTCGCGGCGACCTCCTGAAGCGCATCGAGATGGCCGTAAGGATCCATGATCGCAATGACTGCGGCGCCTTTCTTCGCGCCCTCGAGCTCGGCGGCGCTCGGCCGGCGCACGCGCAGAATGATGTCGGCACCGGCGATGGCGGCGGCGGCGTCGCGGGCGATCGCGGCTCCGGCTGCGGTGTAATCGGCATCGAGGATCGCGGACTTGATCCCCGCCCCGCTTTCGACGCCGACTTCAGCCCCGAGGCCCACGAATTTCTTCACCGTCTCCGGCGTCGCGGCGACCCTCGGCTCGGTGGGATCGGTTTCGGCAGGCACGGCGATGCGCATGAAGAGCTCCGGTTGAGGCTGAGAAAATTCCGGTGTGGTGCAGGGCCCCCATTGCGAACGGCGGATCGTTCCGGCCGTCATCATGATCGCCAAAAGCACCGATGACGAAGCGGCACAGCGTCGCTGTGCCTTCGCCAGATCAGCGCCTTTTCAAAGGCTTAGCGTTTAGCCGACGCGGCCCAGCTGGGTTGTGACGGCGAGGATGATGAGGAGAATGACGACGCCGAGCAGCCCGAATTTGAGGAGACCGAGGAATAATCGGTAGGTCTTCACGCGCTCTGCAAAATCAGCGTCGGCCGCGGTGTCGGTGACAGCATGCTCAGCCATTGTGACTCCCTATTCGTTCAGCCTCTCGGGTGCGCCAGAATTCGCAGCCCGAGGCCACCCCCGTCAAGAGGGTTCGGCTCGAGCGCATCAAAATTCGTGCAGCCGCGGCAGGGCCTTGGTGCAGTTCTGAACGAAGCGGCGGCAAAACCGCCGATCATCCCTTAAAAACTTCCTTGAACCGCGCCAACCGGCGCCCAATTTCGAACTATCGCAATGGTCGGACCAATTTCGTGCCATTATACCATTCGGATTCCGCTAAGGCGCGCGGCCGGCGTTTCGGCAAATGCGCCCGTTCAACGTCGGTGCTGCAATCTACGGGAGGACCATCATGGCGATGAACCAGTACAATATCGAGGGGTTTGAGCACGAGGTGACGGCGGCCATCCGGGGCCATTGGGTGTTTTTTCTGGCCGAGGGAATCATCCTCATCCTGCTTGGCCTGGCAGCGATCTTGGAGCCGCTCGTCGCCACTTTCGCGCTCAGTATTTTCATCGGCTGGCTGTTGATCATCAGCGGAATTGTCGGCCTCTTCTCGACCTTCAAAATGCGCCCTGCGCCGGGTTTCGTGTGGTCGCTTATTTCGGCGATCTTGGCCATCGTCGTCGGCGTCCTCCTTATTTGGCATCCGCTTGCCGGCGCCTTCTCGCTCACCCTGGCGCTGATCATTTTCTTCATCATCGAGGGCATCGCCTCGATCCTGTTCGCCGTCGAATATCGGAGTAGCTTGCCGGCGCGCTGGGGCTGGATGGTGGTCAGCGGCATCGTCGATCTAATTCTGGCCGCGATCATTCTCCTCGGGCTACCCGGCACGGCGCTTTGGGCACTCGGGCTGTTGCTCGGCATCAACATGGTGTTCGGCGGCGCGACGCTGATCGTAATGGCGCTCGACGCGCGCCAGCTTCTGCCTCCGACCTGAGAGGGACGATTGCCGAAATCCACGCGACTGCGGCAGACTATCGTTGCGGCACCGTCGAGGCGCGACGCCCACCGCCGCGGCTTGTCCGTTTGAGGCGGCGCACGATACCGAACCGAGGCGCCGCGCCGCCGGTTTAGGTCTAGACGGGTGCCGGTTGCGCCTTGCCGCTGAATTCATTTGTGAAGAGGAGAACCACATGGCCAGCAAACCCGATCGCGACACCGTGCCGCTGCAACTGACGACGCCGTCCGGCTTCGGCTCCAACGCCACGCGCGACATCGCGGCGGCGCTCAACCTCATTCTCGCCGACACCTTCGCGCTCTATGTGAAGACGAAAAATTTTCATTGGCACATGAGCGGCCCGCATTTTCGCGACTATCACCTCTTGCTCGACGAGCAATCGGAGCAGATCTTCGCGATGACCGATCCGCTTGCCGAGCGCGTCCGCAAGGTGGGCGGCGTGACGCTGCATTCGATCGGCGAGATTTCGCGCACGACGCGCGTTCCCGACAACGACGCGCCCTATGTCGATCCGCAGGACATGCTGGCGGAACTGCGCGAAGACAATAGCGAGCTTGCCAAGCGCATGCGGGCCGCCCACGAAGTCTGCGACGAACACGGCGATGTCGCTTCGACGAGTCAGCTCGAAGTCTATATCGACGAGACGGAGCGTCGCACCTGGTTCCTGGCCGAAGCGACGCACGTAGCGCCCGGCTCGGCCTGACGCGTAAAAAAGGGAGTGTTTCCGCTGACGCGAGAAACACCCCTAGATGTCCGGTCTCGCCGGACGTTTTCGCGGCCGCGGCAATCATGCGGCTGCGAAACCCGCCGCGCCTACCGCAGGAAGCGAAGTAGACACGAGGTAATTTTTTGGCGTTATTTGAGCCGTGGCGTTCATAACATCCGGCACGTTCGAGGAGAATTGCTATTTTCGCGATGTAATCCAGAAATTTGGAAGAATTTTTTGGGAATTTATCTTGGTTATAGCTTACAAATGTCCCCGGCTCGAACCGGGCTGACTGTCCTTTCGCAACTGTTCTTCCGCGAACTTTCTTGTCGCGCCGACGTTGCTCCGGGAGATCGCATCGAGGGCATCCTTTTCGGTGTCTCCTTGTGACATTTTTCCCACGAAATCGGGCGTATGCACCTTCGTGGCAGCAAAAGAGGTCCGTTGGGCCTCAATTATGCATCTTGAAGAAGTGGGTGGATTCACACATGTTTCCGGCTTGAGCCGGCGTCGCAGTCGAGTCACTTTGCGGTAGTCATTGCGGTAGTCATAAGAAGGCAAGGGAGCGAAAGCACGAGGATCGGGCGAGGTCACAGGATCTGGCAAGCTTCATGAGCAGGCAATTTGAACTTTTTCGGCGCAACCTCGCCACGATACTGACGGCACGTCGCGCCCCCCTGGGGCATGCCGAACCGCACATGGAGGCGTGCAAATCGCGCGGCAGAACGACGCGCGCGGCCTTGGCGGCCGTGCTTCTCTTTGCCCTTCCTTGCGCCGCCGGCGCGCAGTCCTGGTCGGCGGACAAGGCGCAACAGATCGACCAGCTTGTCGAACGTTTCCGCGCTCTCAAAAGCGACGGCGCGACCGAGCCGACGCTGAGCATTGCGATCGGGGTCAACGGTAGACTCGCCATGGCAAAAGGCTATGGGGCGAGCGATGGCAGGCCGGTGACCGAGCATACCCTCTACGAGGTGGGCTCGCTTACCAAACAATTCACCGCGGCGGCCATTCTGGAGATGATTCGCGACGGGGCGAGGAGCGTTCGATCGCAAAAGAAACTCACTCTGGACACGCCGCTCGTCGATATCTTCGGCAGGAACAGCTATTGGGCGGCGCAGCCCTGGCTGACCGTCGGGCGACTGCTCACCATGACCTCGAACTTGCCGAATTTCACCCGTCGTCCGCCTGCCGATACCAATCCCTGGGAACCGGTCAGTGCCGAGCATTTGTTCCGCGACATCGAGAGTTCGACGCCGCCCGACCCGTCGAACGATTTCGATTACAGCAACACCAATTACTTCCTGCTGGCCGAGATCATGGAGCGGGTTGTCATGCCCGGCGAGCCGGTTCCCGAATCCTATCATGACTTCCTGCGCAAACGGCTCTTTGAACCGGCCGGCATGCTCAACTCAAGCTTCATCGGCGAGTTGCGCGACGATCTCGATCCGCCCGATCCTTATGCACCCGAGGCGCAATCGCAGCCGATCTCGACGGCCTCCGTCGCGCAAGGGGCGGTGCTCGCTTCGCCTGATTACCGGATGCGCCGCCAGCCGCCCTTCACCAATCCGGATTGGCTGAAAGGCAGCGGCGATATGGTGAGCAGCGCGCTCGACCTTTTCGCCTGGCACAAGGCGCTGATGGACGCAGACATAATCCCCGCCGCGATCCGCGACCAGATGTTCTCCGACAAAGCGCGGGTGGCCCCGCTGATCTATTATGGGATGGGGTGGTTCTGCGAGCATAAGGATGACCGGGACATTTATAGTCATTCCGGCGCCGTGCCCGGCTATACCTCCTACAATGCCATTATCCGCCTCAGGAAGGGCGCGGACTGGATATCGATCACCCTTTTGAGCAACTGCGATCAGCTCGACGGGCTCGACACGCTCGCCGACAGCATAGCCGATACCGTGCTGCAGTAACGCTGACGGCAGGTCGCCGCCCGCACAGGACGAATTTCGCAAGACCTGGGGCGGGTTGACCTGCTATAAGACGGTCGTCGCCAAGGCCGCGCCCGGCGGGGACCTTCGAGGGTTGGTCACTTGTCTCTGCGTCTGCTGCTCGTTCGCTCGATCGCGCTCATTCTTCTCGCGACCCTCGCGTTCGGCGCGCTCCTCGTTTATCTCCACGCGGTCGAGAAAGTAAGCGCGGATATGCGCGTCGCGATGGCCGTCGGGCGGCGCATCGTCGACAATGCCGTCGACGACGCCGACGAAGTGGCCCTGCCGCGCCGTCGCCTCGAACTGCTGGTCGCGGATTTCAACGGCGATCGCAATCTTCGCGCCGTTCTGTTCAATCCCGACAACAGCCTGGCGTTTTATTCCTATCTTCAACCCCCCGAACATCTGGTCTCGCCGTTTCTGTTCAATCTGCTTGCCGGGCCGCCGGTAGTTGAAACCGTCCAACTGCCGCCGGCATTCAAGAATCTCGGCACGTTGATGCTCGAATCGGATGCGCACAACGAGGTCGCCGATGTCTGGAACGACGCCGCTTTGCCGCTGACGATTCTGGCAGTGTTTTGCGGCTTCGTCCTGCTCGTCCTGTATTTCACGCTCGGCCGGGCGTTAAAGCCTCTCGAAGATCTGACTTTCGCCTTCGCCCGGATCGGCAACGGCGACTATCGGGCGCGAGTCGCGAGCTTTGCGCCGCGCGAATTGACGCGACTGAGTTCGGGGTTCAACGAAATGGCCATACGGCTCGCCGAAATGGAACATCGCAATCTGCGGCTGCACGAACAGCTCGAAACCGTGCAGGAAGAAGAGCGCATCGAACTTGCCCGCAACCTCCATGACGAGGTAAGCCCGCTGCTTTTTTCGGTGGACGTCGATGCGATGACCATCAAGGAGCTCGCACAGGCAAAGGACTTGAGGAAGATCGTCGAGCGGGCGCATGCCATCCGCAGTGCGGTCGCCGATATGAAGCGCAACGTGAAGGCATTGCTCGGCCAGCTTCGTCCCTCCGGTCTTCACGCCTTGAGCCTGGCGAGCGCCATCGAGAATCTTCTTTCGTACTGGAAAAGCCGGCGGCCGGAGATCGCCTTCAGCGCCGAATGTCCGGACAAGAGCTGGGGTACGCGCATCGACAGCGCGCTTTACAGCATCATCCGCGAGAGCCTCAACAATTCCGTCAAACACACACAACCCTCGCATATCGAAGTGCTGATCGAGGAGACGCATCACGGCGTGCTGGTCGTCCGCGTGCTCGACGACGGCAGCGGTTTTGAGTCGAGCGCCGCGACCGGCGGGTTTGGGCTGATCGGCATGAAGGAGCGCGCCGCGCTGCTCGGCGGCACGTTGGTTGTCGAGAACCGCCGCGATCGGCCCGGCGTGGCGGTGACCGCGCGGCTGCCGCTGCCGAGCGACGCCGACGAGGCCTATCCGGCCGTCGAGGAGATTGCCGCGCAATGAAGATTTTGGTGATCGACGATCACGGCATCGTACGCGAAGGGGTGCGCCGGCTGCTCGGCACGATTCCGGGCGCCGAAGTGGTGGAGGCCGGTACCGCCCAGCAGGGCCTTTCGAAATTGCGCGCCGAGTCTCCCGACATCGTGGTGCTCGACATCAATTTGAACGGCAGCAGCGGCCTCGAACTTCTGCAAAGGCTGAAGAACGAGAACAAGGCGACACGCATCGTGATGTTCACGATGTATTCGGAGGCGGGCTATGTGGCGCGCGCCTTGCGCGGC
>JASHSW010000102.1 GCA_030038595.1 Methylovirgula sp. | reverse complement strand
CGTTCGTTACAGGCGACGACGCCGAGCTGCGGATGCAAGGTGGTGAACGGATAATCGGCGATCTTCGGCCGCGCCGCGGAGACGGTCGCCAGAAACGTCGATTTGCCGGCGTTGGGCAGGCCGATGATCCCCGCGTCGGCGATGAGTTTCAGGCGCAGCGTCAGCACGCGCTCTTCGGCCGGCTCGCCGGGGTTGGCGCGGCGCGGCGCCCGGTTCGTGGACGTCTTGAAGTGCGCGTTGCCGAAGCCGCCGTTGCCGCCGCGCAGCAGCCGCACGCTTTGCCCGACTTCGGTCAGATCGGCGAGCAGCGTTTCATCCTCGAAGATCTGCGTGCCGACCGGCACTTTGAGGACGGCGTCGGCGCCCTTTGCCCCGGCGCGGTTCTTTCCCATGCCGTGGCCGCCGGTCTTCGCCTTGAAATGCTGCTGGTAGCGGTAATCGACGAGCGTGTTGAGGCCGGCGACGCAGAGCGCCACGACGTCGCCGCCGCGCCCGCCGTCGCCGCCGTCGGGTCCGCCGAATTCGATGAACTTCTCGTGGCGAAAGGAAACGCATCCGGCGCCGCCGGCGCCGGATTTGACGTACACCTTGGCCTCGTCGAGGAATTTCATGCCGATTGGCTCGATCCGCCGGGTTGACCTTGCGCGCCGGCCATTTCGGCCGAAAGCGCGCGCTGGTCAACATTCATGCAATTCGCCGGCTGGATCGGCAATCGGCACATCGGCTATGCCGAGCCGTTGATGCGCCATCGGCGGCAGCCGCCGCACTTCCGCGTCGTGCCGCCAATCGGCACGTTCGAGACGGAAGCGGTCGCAGGGGTGAAGACCGCCGCGCGCCGGCAGGAAATCGAGCCCGCTATCGACATAGGCAAAGCCCAGCTTTTCCAGTACGCGCCGCGATGCGGGATTGTGCGAACGCGAATTGGCGGTGATCCGCGCAGCCTGCGTCAGCGCGAAGACGGTATCGATCACCATCCGCACCGCTTCGGTGGCAAAGCCTTTGCCCCATGCTTCCGGAGCGGTCGCATAGCCGATCTCGACCTCTATTTCGCCGTTGGCGGCCGCCGAAACGAGCCCCAGGACGGGGCGCGGCCCCGATTTGCGGGTGATCGCTAGGTGAAGTGCGTGGCCGCCGGAATTCTCCGCCCGGGCCTTGAAAATGAAACGATCGGCCTCCCTCGGCGGATAGGGGTGCGGGAGATTGGCCGTCATCTGCGCGACTTGCGGCAGCGCAGCAAAAGCGGCGATCGCCGGCGCGTCGGACGCGCGCGGCCAGCGCAGCCACAGGCGTTTCGTTTCCAAACGGAAGACATCGTCGCAGGTCAGATCCGGGAACATGGCAAGCTCCGGTCCTTGGACCTTCGTCCAAGCAAAAGGGGAAGATGGTCTCCCATCTCCCCCTATCAAAAACCCTGCCGGGTTTTCGGGACGGCGTCTGTCCACCGGGTTCATGGGAGCCGGTGGGGTTTTCACTCCACCGTTATTTTTCGGCCCGAGCTCGTTGGGCCGGCATTACGGATACGATCGGTCGACAGCCCGCTTTCGACTTGAAACGCACGTGCCCGTCGGTCAGCGCAAAGAGCGTGTGGTCTTTGCCCGTGCCGACGTTGGCGCCGGCGTGGACCTTGGTGCCGCGTTGGCGCACGAGAATATTGCCGCCGAGCACGAACTCGCCGCCGAATTTCTTCACGCCGAGACGCTGGCCCGCCGAGTCGCGGCCGTTGCGGGACGAACCGCCTGCCTTCTTATGCGCCATTTCTCTGGCTCCACTATTCCCGGTTTCGGGCGATCGCGGATCGAAACCGTTCAGCCCTTAACCTTACCTCTCAGCCCGGCGAATGTCAGGCGTTCGCTTGGCTTTTGCCGGGCAGAACCTCGGTAATCTTCACCATCGTCAGATCTTGCCGGTGGCCGTGTTTGCGCTTGGAGTTCTTGCGGCGCCTTTTCTTGAAGGCAAGAACTTTCGGGCCGCGCTTGTGATCGAGGATCGTGCCCACGACCTTCGCACCTTCGAGAAAAGGCGCGCCGAACTTCGTCGCTTCGCCGTCGACGAGCATCAGAACGTTCTCGAACGTCACGGCGTCGCCCGGAGCGCCCGGCAGAGTCATCACCGCGATCACGTCCTCGGCCGCGACGCTATATTGCTTGCCGCCGGTCTTGATGACTGCGAACATCTTCTCAACCCAGGAGCAAGGCCGGCCTTGGAGGTGCCACGAACGCGGGCCGGTTTGGTAAACCGCCCGAATTCGACGAAAACGCGCGGCTGGGCCGCGCGCGTGGCGCAGAGGTAGCGAGAGGGGCAGCCCCTGTCAACCTTCCGGTATGCCGGCCGAATTCGCCCCATTTGGGCCATGTTCCCGGGGCTTGTCTGCATCGGGGTGGTTCGGCCCGCGGGCATTCGGGCCGAACGAAACACTTCAGAAAAGGCCGTGCGGCGAGCCTATGGGCTTGCGGGAGTGCCGAGTTTAAGCTTCGGCTGCCCGCCTCATGAGGGGAAATTGTCTGGCGTATGCATACGCTCAGCGCCCACAGTCGCTTGGAATTTTCGGCGGCTTTAGCCGATCTTGGCCTCGAACCCGCCATAGAGACGACGGGCGGCCCGCAGCGGTATTTGGACCGGAGGCGCGTCTCGCTCCGCTGGTTTTGCGGAACGATATTGACGGGCATTGCCGGGGCGGCCCTGATCAGCGCGGCGACCTATGCTGCGCTCGACCACCAATCGAATTTCGCCGAAGCGCCGCAGCCGGCGGCGCCTTCCTATAAAGAGTCGGCCTACGGCATCAATCCGCACAAGGGCGACCGGCTGGTCAAATCGATCGATATCATCGCCGACAAACAGACTTTCAAAGCGCCGACCACGATCAAAGTGGGCGACAAGGAAGTCGTCCAAATCCATTCCTTCACGCATATCGAAACGAGTTTGCTCACCACGAGCGCCGGTTTTGCCGACCAAGTCCCCCCCTTCAATCCGCTTCAACTTCTCTCCGATGCGCGCAATCCAATCGACGCCCAGGATGATCCTCAGGACGACGATTCGGACGTTTCCTACTCGATCCGTGAACTGCCGGTCCAAGACGTTTCAACAAGCGCCGTTCTCTCGCCGGAGGAAGTGCGGGCGCAAGTTGCCGAAGAGGTAAAAAGCGAGGTCGCGGCCGGAAACGAGCCGTTCACGCTGCCTCCGCAACTGCTGCTGATGCGTACCCGCGTCAGTCCCTTGGGGGCCCTCGCTTATGCCAATTCCAGCGATCCGATCGCCAGTGCGCCGTTCTCGCAGATCGAAGTGCGCATGGTGCCGGAAAACGTAACCGTCGTGCCGCGCAGCCCGGCGGTACAGCCGACCGAGATGCAAGAAAGGCTCGTCGTTCTACGGCACGGCGACACGCTGCAGAGCGTATTGAAGGCGGCGGGCGTCGGGCAGGACAGCATCGACAGCATCGTTGCCGCCTTCCAGCCGAAGCGGGGCGAACCGGTTGTGCCGGAGGGCCGGCGCTTGAAACTTCTCATGGCCGATCTCGACGGCTCCGGCGTGAACATGTCGTTGGCCCGCCTCTCGGTCTACAACGACGAGACCTTGGAAACGACGATCGCCATCACCGATCGGGGCAACTACGTGCGGGTCGGCGACGCGGAGAGCGAGGCAAAGAATTCCACCGACGATGACGACGACGACCAAGGCGGCGGAATGCAGCTCTACGATTCATTCTATGAGACTGCCCTCAAACAACAGATCCCGAAGCCGATCATCGACGAGCTGGTACGTATTTTCGCCAATGACGTGGACTTCCAGCGGCCCGTTTCGAGCGGCGATTCGTTCGAGGCGTTGTATGACAACGGCGAGGAGGGGGAACAGCGCAACGAGCTTCTCTATGCGGCCATCGTGGTGCACAACGAGACGTACCGGTACTACCGGTATCAGACGCCGGACGACGGGCTTGTCGATTTCTACGACGAGAACGGCAGATCATCGCGGAAATTCCTGATCCGCACGCCGATCGTCGGTGCCAGAATGACTTCTCCCTTCGGGATGCGCTTTCATCCGATCCTCGGCTATGCGCGGATGCATACCGGCGTCGATTGGGCGGCGCCGATCGGCACGCCGATTTTCGCGGCCGGCAACGGCACCATCGTGGAAGTCGGCTGGGACGCGGGCTATGGCCGGCGAATCGCGATCCAGCACGCCAACGGCTATATGACTACCTACAATCACCTCTCCGGCTTCGCCCGCGGCATCAAGCAAGGCGTGCACGTGAGACAGGGGCAGGTCATCGGCTATCTAGGGCAGACCGGGCTTGCGACGGGGCCGCACCTCCATTACGAGGTGTTGGTTAACGGCCACTTCGTCGATCCGATGCGCGTCAAGTTGGCGCGCACACGCGAATTCGACGGCAAGATGCTGGCCGACTTCAAACGTGAACGCGATCGGATCGATGCGCTGGTGGCGCGCGCCCCGAACGGTGCTTCTCTGGTGGCTTCCCGACAAGATAAGTGACCGTTGCATTCATTCCGCGATTAACGCATAGGGCGAAAACGGACCCGGATGGGGCCCGTGCAGACCGGCGATCGCGGCGGCCGCCGATTTTCTGCAATGCGACTATATTCAGCGCTGTCGCGAAGGTGTTATAGTTCGATGATGGCTCATACTCATAAACCTGCAAGGCGAGGGGTCTCGGTTCCGAAACCCGCGGCGCGAGCCGCGGTTTCGGCCGCCGCGCCTGGAACGGGACGCAATCGGATGAAGCCAACCCTGATCATGGTCGGTGCGGACAAAGGCGGGGTCGGCAAGACCACGGTATCGCGCGCCCTGCTCGATTATTTCGCCAGCAACAACGTCCTGGCGCGCGCTTTCGACACCGAGCACCCGCGCGGCACGCTGAAGCGTTTTCACCCGCAGACGGCCGAGGTGGTGGACATTACCCAGACCCCGGATCAGATGCGCATCCTCGATACACTCAACACCTCGCAGGTGAAGGTCACCGTGCTCGACACGCGTGCCGGCGCGCTAACGACAAGCCTCGAGGCGCTGCGCGACGTTGGTTTTTTCGACGCGATGAAGGCCGGCGAATTCAATTTCGTGCTGTTCCACATTCTCGGCCCGTCGCTCGCCTCGTTGGACGAGATCGCCGAGACGGCGCCGTTCGTCGCCGATGCGAGCTATTTTCTCGTGAAGAACTACATTAACGATTCGACGTTTTTCGATTGGGATCCGGCCACGCTGCAGACCTATTTCGGCAAAGTGAAAAGCGCCGGCGAGGTGACGATTCCGAAACTCAACGCGATGGCCTACGAACAGGTCGATCTTGCGGGCACGCCTTGGTCGACCTTCGTTGCCAATCAGACCGCCGGCGGAGAGCCGGCCCAACATTCCTTCACCCTGCGTGGGTACGTACGCACATGGCAGAACAAGAACGCCGAAGAGTTCAACCGGATTCGTTTACTCGATTTTATCAACGGTCGGATCTGAGCCGCGATAAGCTCGGGGCTGCGGGGCGCCGGCCCGACGCCACTGCGAAAGCTGCCGTGGTCCGAATCCTTCCGATATGAAGAACCTAACGCTCGCTTTCATCATCTGTTCGCTCGGCGGACGCGCCGGAAAGACCATGACCGCGCGTCTGCTGGGCGATTATTTTCTGTTGAGCGACCGGACGTTTGTCGGTTTCGACACCGACACGCACGAGCCGAGCTTCGCGACGCGCTTTCCGCATGAGGTCGTCGCCTCCGACGTGAACACCATTCAAGGCCAAATGGCGCTGATCGATCCTTTGCTCGTGCCAGACGGGGTGCCGAAAATCATCGATCTCTGGCACCGTTCGCTGGATGGCTTCTTCGCGCTTTTGGACCACACCGAGTTCATCGCTGAGGCGCGCAAAGTCGACATCGAGCCGATCTTCCTCTATCTCGCCGACGGCTCGGCGCGGTCGGTCGAGGCGGCCGGGAGACTCGCCGGACGCTATCCGGACGTGCAGTTCGTCCTTGTCGTGAATGACGGGGCCGTGCCGGGCGTCGAACGGCGCGAGGAATTCAGCCGCTACCCTTCCGGCCGCAGCTTCAAGATTACCGCGCTCGATCCGCTGCTGCTCCAGAAGATCGAAGAGCCGGGTTTCTCGCTCTCGCGTTTCCTGCTGGTGCCGCCTACCAACATGTCGCTCGTCGTACGCGCCGGCATCAGGGAATGGCTATGGCGTATCTTCTCGCAGTTCAAGAGTTTCGAATTGCGCATCACGCTCGCCGACAGCGAGCATCTCGGCTGAGCAACGCATTCGGATGGGGATCCAACATAAGATTGCGGATCGGTTCGGCTCGGCCCATTCGCCGAAGGAATCCGGTCGCAAGCGAGGCGAGATTCGTCGGGCGAGGAGTGCGCCGCGCCGGCGCGGTTCGCAACTGTGCGAAAGAATTCGGCTATGATTAGCTCGACAGCGCAATTGGGCGAGCTGCAGGGCGGCCTCGCCGCGCGGCAACGAACGAAGGTGGCGCGGGTGGACGGGCTTCAGATCGAACTCTTGAACTGCGAGGACGCGGCGGTGCATGTCGAGGCATGGCGCGCCCTCGCCGCCGCTCCTCTCGAACCCAACGCCTTTTTCGAGCCGGGATTTGCGCTTGCCGCCGCACGTCATCTGACGGGCGGAAGGCCGCGATTCCTTTTCGTTTGGGCGGGCGTCAAACTCGTCGGCATTTGCCCGCTGCTTTTGCCGGTCCGTGGCGTACCGTGGTCGCAGTTGCGGGTCTTTATACATCCGCAAATACCGCTTGGCGTGCCGCTGCTGGATCCGGCATTCGCCGGCGAAACGCTTGCCGCGATCTTGACCTATTGCGGCGAACGATTGCCGCATCGCGGCGCCCTGACGATTCCGCTGCTGGCGCAAGATGGTCCGACGGGCGCACTCCTGAACGCTTACGCCAAAGCCGAGGGGCGGCAGATCCGCCGCTTTGCCGCCTATGAACGTCCGGTGCTGCCCGCGGGGATCGATCCCGCCGTGTATTCGCGACGCGCTTTCAATGCCCGGCGCCGGCAAAAGCTGAACAAGGCGCGCCGAATGCTCGCCACGCTAGGGGCAGTTCGCTTTCGACTTGTAATCGAGCGCGACGAACTTGCCGCCGCTACCGAGGAGTTTTTGAGTCTTGAAGCGAAGGGCTGGAAAGGCCGGCGGGGCACGGCGCTTGCCAGTTCTCCGCAACGCGCCGCGTTCGCTCGCGCCTCAGCCGCGGCGCTCGCCGCCGAGGGAAAATTGCTGGTCGGACGACTTTCCTGTGGCGCGGTCCCCGTCGCGATGGGACTTGTGTTCAAGAGCGGCGGCCGCGCCTTCTATTGGAAAACGGCGCATGATGAAGATTACGCTCCCTGTTCGCCGGGGGTGTTGATGAGCCTCGATCTCACGCGCGCGCTGCTGAGCGAGCCAGCCATAGCGATGACCGATTCCTGCGCCAACACCGGCCAGATGATCGGCCATCTTTGGAAAGAGCGCGCAGACTTCGCCGATCTATTCGTAGAGATTGGCGCCGATCACAAAATATTCTTGGCGAGCGCCGCGGCTGAAGCTGGGCGCCGCGCGCTGCGCGCGCGGCTGAAGTCCATCGTCCACATGCTGCGCCGCGTGAGAGCGGCATGGCAAAAACGGCCGGTACACACCATTTGAGCGCCGCCTTCGGCACGCCCATAAATGGGCACCGATCTTCGACCCGTCTCGGCTCAAATCACATAGGATTTCAGCGGCGCGAAACCGTTGAAGCCGACCGACGAATAGGTCGCCGTATAGGCCCCGGTTCCCTCGATCAGCACTTTCGAACCGATTTCCAGGCTGACCGGCAGCGGATAAGGCCGCTTCTCGTAGAGCACATCGACCGAGTCGCACGAAGGTCCGGCGATCACGCAGGGCTCCATCGGATCGGCGTCGAAGGGTGTGCGGATCGGATAGCGGATCATCTCGTCCATCGTCTCAGCCAAGCCGTTGAACTTGCCAATGTCGAGATAGACCCAACGCAGCCTGTCGCCCTCCGACTTCCTTGAGATCAGCACCACTTCGGCCTCGATCACGCCGGCATTGCCGACGAGACCGCGGCCCGGTTCGATGATCGTCTCCGGGATGCAGTTGCCGAAATGCTTGCGCAGCGCACGGAAGATAGCCTGTCCATAGGTCTTCACCGCCGGCACGTCCTTCAGGTACTTGGCCGGAAAGCCGCCGCCTAGGTTAACCATCTGGAGGCAGATGCCGCGCTCCGCCAAGTCGCGGAAAATCGCCGCCGACGTCTTCAGCGCGTTATCCCAGCTCTTTGGATTTGGCTGCTGGGAACCGACGTGGAAGGACAGCCCGTGGGCGACCAGCCCCAGACGATGCGCATGTTCCAACACTCGCGCCGCCATCGCCGGCGCGCAGCCGAATTTGCGCGACAGCGGCCATTCGGCGCCGTTGTTGTCGCAAAGGATGCGGCAGAACACCCGCGCGCCGGGCGCGGCACGCGAGATCTTCTCGACCTCCGCCTCGCAATCGACGGCAAAAAGGCGCACGCCGAGCGCGTAAGCGCGGGCAATGTCGCGCTCCTTCTTGATCGTATTTCCGTAGCTGATGCGCTCCGCCCCGGCCCCGGCGGCGAGCACCTGCTCGATCTCGGTGAGCGAAGCGGTGTCGAACGACGAACCGAGCCGCGCCAGAAGCTCGAGGATCTGCGGGTCCGGATTGGCCTTGACCGCGTAGTAAACCCGGGTATCGGGCAGGGCCTTGGCGAAGGAGAGATAGTTGTCGCGCACGACTTCGAGGTCGAGAACGAGGCACGGGCCTTCCTCGCGTCGGCTGCGCAGGAATTCGAGGATACGATCGGTCATCGCGGCATCCCTTCGAAGGCGCGGCCGGAGCCGCGCAAGCGAACCAAGCTTCGGGCGGTGGCGAAGACCGAGGCAACGGGTTGTGGAGACGCCGTCGCTTCGATTCTACCGCCGCCTGCGACGCGCAACCCGCCCTTGGGCTAGGCTGCGGTCAGATGCTGCGCCGTTGGGCCATGAGTCGCGCGGCACTTCCTGCCGTTCGAACCATCATCGCCTTCGCTTGGAATGGGATGAATCCCGTTCCGCACGCCCGGCAAGAAAGACAAGCCTCTTCGGTAAGCCAGGTTTGGAAACTGGCAGAGACGAAAAAGCCCGGTCCGTCGTTGCTTTAAGTCGCGTCCCCCGTTGGGCGGGGTTTGCCGGTTCGCCTCCGGCTATCGATCTTTACGAGCGGTTAACCGGCCTCTTGTCCGGATCCCCGCCCATCGACACACGACCACAGGCACGTGCGAAATTGGGCAGATGGCAAAATAAGAAGATCTGCGCACATTACAAGGATTTTTTTCAAGCGATCGTGATCCCGCCGGACCGGCCGCCGGCGACGGCCTGGGTCCGGACTCCAAAATGACGCGATCGGCGGGCTTGCTGGTTGCGACAAAGCCGACTACGGCTCGCAGACAGGATTGTCGGGCGAGAAACTGTCTCACAATCCTGCGCACCTGTATCCCGCGTACGTCGTCACGGATCATGCCCGAACTTACCCGCCGCAAGCTCGCCGCGTTTTTCGCCCACTCGCTTGTCGCCCATCCGCTTCTCGCTCGGACCATGTTCGTGTCCGGTGCGCTGGCGTTAACGGTTGATCGCCTGCCGGCGCAGATCGCGCCCACCGAGCCGCCGCAGTTTGGCTATGCCGACGTCGTACGCCGTGCCCAAGAGCTTGCCGCGGCACCTTTCGACAGCATCCCGCCGACTTTGCCGGACGCTTTGAAGAACTTCGATTTCGATACGTGGCGCGACATTCGCTTTCGCCCTGAAAAAGCGTTCCTGAATTTTCCCGGCAGCCTGTTTCACCTCGAGCTCTTCCACCTTGGCCATCTCTTCCTGCGGCCGGTGACGGTTAATACGATCCGTGCCGGCATTCCGACGCCGATCCCATATACTTCCGACCTCTTCGACTATGGCCACACCAAGCTTGATGCGACTCTTCCGGTTAATCTCGGCTTCGCCGGCTTCCGGCTGCATTTTCCGCTCAACAACCCGGCCGTTTTCGATGAGGTGATCGCCTTTCTGGGGGCGAGCTATTTCCGCTTCCTCGGCCGCGGCCAACGCTATGGGCTCTCGGCGCGTGGTCTGGCTGTCAATGCCGGCACGCCGGGGGAGGAGTTTCCGTTCTTTCGCGAATTCTGGATCGATACGCCGCAGCCCAACGTCGCCCATGCCACGATCTATGCGCTGCTCGACGGGGCGGCGGCAACCGGCGCCTATCGCTTCGATCTCTATCCGGGGGTCGATACGGCGGTCGAGGTTGCGATGAGGCTCTTCCCGCGCGACAGCGCCGCGAAGTTCGGTATCGCGCCGCTTTCCTCGATGTTCTTCATCGGCGAGAACGATCATCGTTACAACGACGATTTCCGCCGCGAGCTGCACGATTCCGACGGGCTGCTCATCAATTCGGGGACCGGCGAATGGATCTGGCGGCCGCTGCGCAATCCGCCGAGCCTGGCGCTCTCGACCTTCCTCGATCATGAAGTGCGCGGCTTCGGGCTTCTGCAGCGCGACCGCAATTTCGACCATTATCAGGATCTCGATCTCGCCTACGAACTGCGGCCGAGCTATTTCATCGAGCCGCACGGCGGCTGGGGCGAGGGAGAGATCGAGCTCATCGAGCTTCCGACCTCGGATGAGGCCAGCGACAACGTCGTCGCTTCCTTCGTTCCCAAGGACGCACCGGCTGCCGGCCGCAATTACGCCTATCGGATCACCGCGAGCCTTTCCTTCGAGCGGCTCTCGCCGAACGGCCGGGTCGTCGGCACCTATCAAACGGCGGCCAAGGCGCTGGGCTCGGCGGAGCCGATCGAGCCCGGCTCGCATCGATTCATTATCGATTTCGCCGGCGGCGATCTCGCCTTCTACCTCCAAGACCCGCAGTTGGTGGAAGTCGTCCCCAGTACCAGCCAGGGCAAGATCCTGCGCTCCTGGATCGTCCCCAACCCGCATATCAGCGGGTTTCGCGCCACGATCGACCTTCAACTCGATCCCGGCCAATCGACGGACCTGCGCGCCTTTTTGCGCACCGGCACGCGGGCGCTGACGGAGACCTGGACCTATCCTTGGCGCACCTAGCCGCCCAGCTTCATTGCTCCGGCGGGTGGCGCAGCCGCGCCAAATCGAACGCCTCGACGTCCTGCAGCAATTCGACGAACGCCGTCGCGCCGTAATCGGCCGAGGCCTCGCCCTTTTCAGCGCTCGCAGCGGCTGCGTTGCCGGATGCACCCGAGGCGGAAAGATCTTGCGCCATCCAGCCGAAGCCGGTCGGGCGGCCGATCCGCAGCCAGGTGAAGTCGGATTCGATGGCCTCGCCCTGCGAAGCGAAATGATCGAGTGCGTCGCGGCGCACGAGGTCGGGACGGAAGCTCAGCATCAGCGAAGTTTCGATATCGCCGGCATGGATGCCATGCGCCTGTTCTTTGGCAGAAAACAGCCCGTCCGGATAGCCGAACCGGTGCCAGGTCGCCATGACCACGAACATATCGAGGCGGGCACGTAGATCATGCGCGACGAGATCGAGCAGCGGCACGTTCCCACCGTGCGAATTTAGCAGAACGAGCTTGCGGCAGCCGGCACGCTCGACGCATTCGCCGATTTCGGTCAGCAGATGCATCAGACTCGTTGCCGAGAGCGTCAACGTGCCTGGAAAATCGGCGTGTTCGATGGAGGCGCCGACCGCCTGCACCGGAAGAAAGAGCACCGCCAGCTCCTCGGGCAGCCGTGCCACGACGCGCTCGATATAGCCCTGCATCAGGAACAAATCGACGCCGAGCGGAAGGTGCGGCCCATGTTGCTCGACCGCGGCCGTCGGCAGCACCGCGATCGTCTCTTCCATGTCGGCGCTCTGGAAATCCTTCCAGCTCATCTCGGCCCAAAACCGCGTCGGCAGCATCGGTCGGCTCCTTGGCGCCGGCAGCCTAGGGCCTCGAACTTGGGCCATCAAGTCGGATGGACTTGCGCAAGGGTCTAGTCCGCGCCAATCATCCGCCGCGCCTCATCGCGGGACCGACGGATGCAAGCGATTTTACGGGCATGTACGGTGGCTCTCCTGTTTGCGCCAACGCCGTCGCTCGGGCTCGACAAGGTGACGTTTGCCACGAATTGGCGGGCCGAGGCCGAACATGGCGGCTTCTATCAGGCGCTCGCCGACGGCACGTATGCGAAATACGGGCTCGACGTGACGATCCTTCAGGGCGGTCCGCAGGCCAACAATCGCTTGTTACTCGCCGCCGGTCGTATCGACTTCGACATGGGCGCCAACATGATTCAGGCGTTCAACGCGGCGGCCCAGAACGTGCCGATCGTTGCCGTCGCGGCGATGTTCCAAAAGGACCCGTTCATCCTGATGTCGCATCCGGGCGAGGGCCTCGATCGCTTCACCGATCTCCCGAAAGCGACGACGGCCTTCATCGGCAACGACGCACTCGTCTCGGTCTATCAATGGCTGCACCACGCCTACGGTTTCAGCTTTTCCAAGGTGAAGCCCTATACGT
>JASHSW010000101.1 GCA_030038595.1 Methylovirgula sp. | reverse complement strand
AATTCTCGCGCCTACGCCGATTGGTATCGGCGAGTGGGCCCAAGGAGACGATATGATTTCCGTGACATTTCCGGACGGCGCGACGCGTCAATATCCGGCCGGCATCCGCGGCAGCGAAATCGCCAAGAGTATTTCTCCCTCGCTCGCCAAGCGTACGGTCGCCATGGCGATCGACGGCAAGCTCGCCGACCTTGCCGATCCGATCGAGCGCGACGCCGTGATTGAGTTCATCGACCGCGAAAATCCGCGCGCTCTCGAATTGATCCGCCACGACGCGGCGCATGTGCTCGCCGAAGCGGTGCAGACCCTCCATCCCGGCACGCAGGTGACGATCGGCCCGGTGATCGAGAACGGATTCTATTACGACTTCTATCGCGATCAGCCGTTCACGCCGGAAGACTTTCCCGCCATCGAAAAAAAAATGGCGGAGATCATCGCCAAGGATCGGCCGTTCACCAAAGAAATCTGGTCGCGCGACGAAGCCAAGGCCTGGTTCGAGACGCACGGCGAAGCCTTCAAGGTCGAACTCGTCGATGCGATTCCGCCCGACCAGGAGATCAAAATCTACAAACAGGGCGAGTGGCTCGACCTCTGCCGCGGCCCGCACATGACTTCGACCGGCAAGATCGGCTCGGCGTTCAAGCTCATGAAGGTCGCCGGCGCCTATTGGCGGGGCGATTCGACGAAGCCGATGCTGCAGCGCATCTATGCAACCGCCTTTGCGAGCAAGACCGAACTCGACGCCTATCTCCACCGGCTCGCCGAAGCCGAGCGCCGCGATCACCGCCGGCTTGGCCGCGAGATGGATCTATTCCATTTCCAGGAAGAAGGGCCGGGCACCGTCTTCTGGCATCCAAAAGGCTGGACGCTGTTCCAGACCTTGATCGCCTATATGCGCCGCCGCCAACAGGCCGAGCATTATCTCGAAGTCAACACGCCGCAAGTGCTCGATCGCTCGCTCTGGGAAATGTCCGGTCACTGGCAGACCTATCGTGAGAACATGTTCACGACCGTGACCGAGGACGAACGCGTCTTCGCGCTGAAGCCGATGAATTGCCCGGGCCACATCCAGATCTTCAAGAATGGCTTGAAGTCGTATCGCGATCTGCCGCTGAAGATTGCCGAATTCGGCGTCGTGCATCGTTATGAGCCTTCCGGCGCATTGCATGGCGTCATACGGGTACGTGCGTTCACGCAGGACGACGCGCATATTTTCTGCACCGAGGATCAGATCCAGGAAGAAGCGTTGCGCATCAACGACCTCATCCTGTCGATCTACAGAGACTTCGGCTTCGAAGACATCATCATCAAAATGTCGACGCGGCCGGAGAAGCGGGTCGGTTCGGATGAAGCCTGGGACAAGGCCGAGGCGGCTCTGTCGCGCGTCCTCGACGAACTCAATGCGCGCGGGTTCAATGCCGTGGTCAACCCGGGCGAGGGCGCCTTCTACGGCCCGAAGCTCGAATATACATTGCGTGACGCCATCGGCCGCGAATGGCAATGCGGCACGACGCAGGTCGATTTCAACATGCCCGGCCGGCTCGGCGCCTTCTACATCGGCCCCGACAGCGAGAAGAAGACACCGGTGATGATCCACCGCGCCATGTTCGGCTCGCTTGAGCGCTTCATCGGCATTCTGATCGAACATTTCGCCGGCCACTTGCCGCTCTGGCTTTCGCCGCTGCAGATCGTGATCGCCACGATCACGCAGGACGCCGACGATTATGCACGCGAAGTTTTGGCGGCGGCGCGTGCCGCCGGCCTCAAGGCCGAAGCCGACCTCGGCAACGACAAGATCACCTATAAGGTGCGCGAACATTCGCTTGCCAAAATCCCCATCCTCATGGTCGTCGGCAAGCGCGAGGCGGCCGAACGCACGGTCTCGCTGCGCCGGCTCGGCAGCAACGAACAGACGACCATGCACCTCGAGGCGGCGCTGCGCGCAATCGCCGAGGAGGCGACCCCGCCGGATGTGAAACGCCTTACGGTAAACGGAGTCCGAAGCGGAACTTTTTCGCCGGGAAGTCCGGTTCTCGCTCCCGCGGCAGGAACTTAGTCCCAATCTCCACGACGATCCGCCAGCCGGCCCTGCAAAGGACAAAGCCCCCTGAGAAGGCGATCGCCACCGCTTTGCCGCAATCCGAGAAGTGTACCGCTGTCTCGACTGTGGACAGCAGCCCGGGAGCTTGTTAACGAGGCATTACCTGGCATCGGATAAATCCAAGTTATGATCCGACGTCGTTGTTTTGCCCAGCCGATTTGCCGGAATCCCGGATCGGATTTCGGGATCGGCCGAGTCTCTTTCGTCGTCTTCATCCTCTTCCTGCTGGCCGGCTGCGCCGGGAGCTTTCAGGACGTCTATCCGTCGGCCGACGATTTCGAGATCCACGGGATCGACGTCTCGAAATACCAGGGCGATATCGACTGGAATGCGGTCAGGGCATCGGGCGTGAAGTTCGCCTGGATCAAGGCCACCGAGGGCGGCGATTACGTCGACGAAAAATTCC
>JASHSW010000100.1 GCA_030038595.1 Methylovirgula sp. | reverse complement strand
ATCGCGACGATGCCGGACAAGTCTTTCGCGCGATTCGGCTGGCAAATCCCGGCGGCCTCGGCGAAGTGCCCCGTTACGACGTGCGTGGGCCGTTGAGCGCCGGGCTTTTGGAGGCGATGGCGGAAGCCGCCGAACGCGACGCCGTAGCATCCCAGTACGTCTCGAATTTCCATGATGTTTTTGCGACGGGATTGACGGCGCTGGAGGCGGCGCGCCGGTGTGGCCTTACGCCACCGTGGCGAGCCGCAGCGGTTTATCTGCAGTTTCTCGCCGCCTTTCCCGACACCCATGTGGCGCGCAAATTCGGACTTGCGGCAGCGCACGAGGTGCAACGCGAAGCATCGGAAATGCTTCTGATTTTTCAAGCACGTAAAGTTGATTGTCTCAGCGAGTTGCTGGACTTCGACGAACGCCTCAAGTTGCGCCGGCGCAATCCTGGAACGAGCGCCGACCTCACGGTAGCGACGCTTTTCGCAGATCGGCTGCGCGAGACCTTGCCCAAGCGTCGCAATGATGCTTGATTGAGGCGCGCCGATCGGATCCGCCGCTATCTGGCCAACCGGGCTATTCAGCAGGCGCCGGCACACGCGTGTTCGCGCAGGATTGGCGTTGACGGCAAGGATGGGCTTTTGTGCTGCCGAAAACCTCGGCAGGATTTGTGTTCACCGGAGGAAAAATATGGCCAAGATAACGAAATTATGCGTCGGCGAATCGCTCGTCGGCGACGGCAACGAGATCGCCCATATCGATCTCATTCTTGGGCCGCGCGGCAGCGCGGCGGAGAGCGCTTTCACGCACGCGCTCACCAACAACAAAGACGGGTTCACCACGCTTCTCGCAGTGGTCGCTCCGAACCTGCTCTGCAAACCACCGACAGTGCTTTTCAACAAAGTGACCATCAAGAATGCTAAGCAAGCCGTGCAGATGTTCGGCCCTGCCCAGCACGCCGTCGGCAAGGCGGTCGCCGACAGCGTCGCCGAAGGCGTGATTCCCGTGGAAGAGGCCGACGATCTCTTCATCTGCGTCGGTGTCTTCATTCATTGGGAAGCTAACGACGACAAGAAGATCCAGGACTTCAACTATCGCGCCACCAAGGAGGCGATCGCTCGTGCAGTCCGCGGCGAGCCGAAGCCCTCCGAGGTCGTCGCCAAACGCGACACCGCCAAACATCCTTTCGCGCCGAACTGAGCCCCGGGCGCGCCCGACGCAGGATGCTAACCAGGGGAGCCGTCTGGCTCCCCTTTTTCACGGCGCGTTACGCAGGTGTTGGGCACCGAGGCGTCCGTCGTGCAGAGCGGAGGCGACGAGCGCACCGGCAATTCCGGCTTTCTCCAAACGCCGCAGATCTTCCGGACCGCGCACGCCGCCCGCGGCATAGATTGCGTGGCGATCCGCGGATTTTGCCCGGAGATCCAGCAATCGATCGAAGTCCGGGCCGGCATGACTGCCGACCCGCGCCAAAGTCATCGCAATGAGGCGGGTCGGCCAGAGGGAACCGTCTTTGGCGAGTCGCGCCGGTCCCTGAAATTCCTCGCCGCGAAAATCGAGCGACAAGAGGCTGCGCGGGAGCTGCGCCAGGCCCGCAATCAGCCCGGCGTCGCGCAAACTTTCGCTGCCGAAGACGAGATCGCCGCGATGCGCGGCGAACCAAGCGGTCGCCTCCGCACCCGTGCCGGTTCCGCAATCGACCCAGAAATCAACCCCTGGAAAGGCGGCCTCGAGAGCAGAAATTGCTGCGGAATGATTGCCTTTGCCTTCGATCGCATCGAGATCGGCAATGTACATCGTCCGGAATTCATAGAGCGCCAGAAAGCCCGCGACGATATCGGCCGGCCGGCTCGTCGGGGCGAGCGGCGTCGTAATCGGCGCATAAAGGTGCCGCTCGCCCTTTTGCGCGCGCACCACCGCGCCGCACCGAAGATCGATGGCCGGAATTACGTCCAATCGTGTGCTCCGTTTCGCCGAGAGATGTTCTCATGCTAGAGCATTTTGCGGGCAACGAGGCGTTTCACAATCGCATGAACAGCGTCATCGGATGGGATATAGGCGGCGCTCATTTGAAGGCGGCGCGGCTCGAGGCCGGCCGCATCGTCGATATCGTGCAGATCGCTTCGCCTTTATGGCTCGGCCTTTCGGAACTCGATCGCGCTTTCAGCGAAGCCAAAACGGCGCTCGGTCCGGCCGAACGGAACGCCGTCACGATGACTGCCGAGCTTTCCGATACGTTCGCCGATCGGCAAATCGGCGTCGCCGCGGTCGCCGAGATCGCGATTCGCGAACTCGCCCCGCAACCGGTTCTCTACTACGCCGGTGATCGCGGCTTCGTCTCCGCCGACAGCGTCGCAAAACATACCGCGGCCATCGCATCCGCCAATTGGCATGCGAGCGCGGCGCTCGCCGCGCGGCATTTCGCGGATGGACTGTTTGTCGACATCGGCTCGACGACCACGGATCTCGTTCCGATCCGCGCCGGCCGGGTCGCAGCGCGCGGCACGGGCGATCCCGAGCGCATGGCCTATGGCGAACTCGTCTACGCCGGCGTCGTGCGCAGCTTTCTGATGGCGGGTCTGCGACTCGTTCCCTTCGCCGGCCGCTGGGTGACGCTCATGAACGAATGGTTCGCCAACGCCAGCGACGTCTATCGTATTCTCGGCGAATTGCCGGAAGGCGCCGATCAGATGGCGACCGCCGACGGGCAGCCGAAAACAATCGAGGCTTCGCGGGCGCGGCTCGCACGGCAGATCGGCTACGATGCCAAGGACGTAAGTGCCGCCGCGTTGACGCAGCTGGCGCGCTTTTTCGCGGAGGCGCAATTGCGCGAGATCGCCGATGGCGCTTACCTCGTGCTTTCGCGCACCGAGATCGATGCCAACGCGCCGATCATCGGCGCCGGCGTCGGGCGTTTCGTGGCGCGCAAGCTCGCCGAGCGGCTGGCGCGCCCCTATGTCGATTTCGACGACGTAATCCCGGCTTTGCCGGAACGGCGTGCGAAGGCCGCCGACTGCGTGCCGGCCTGTGCGGTGGCGCTGCTTTTGGAAGGCACAAAAGCAAGCTAGCGCGCGTTCCTTCTCCCCCTACAGGCGGTGCGCGGCGGATGAGGGTTGCCGCCGTTCACGGATGCCGTTACCCGCCGCCTTCGGCGGCACCCTTTCCCAATGGGAGAGGGTTGGGACGAGAGCAAGCATAATGTTGCTCGACCTTTTCCATGAGCCAGCCCCAGGCTTCCTTCTCCTGCGGCCCGGCCGTCTTGTCGATGGCGATCTTCAAATACTCGATCTCGCGTTCGATCTTTTCACGCGGCAAGAAATCGAGCCGGCTGACGAGCACCGCCAGTTCGAGTACCGCGGCCTTGGCGCGGTTGAGGCCTTGGAACGGCGCATGCTGCTCTCGCCGCAGCACGCGGCAGACGAAGCGCGGCCGCTGCGGATCTTCCTCGACACGTTCCACCGCGAGCTCGGCGTGGGCGAGCGCCGCGGCCAAGCGCGGCGCCGGAAATACGCCGACAGCTACCAGCGGCCATTCGCGGCGTCCGGTCAAACATCCGGCAAACACCCGCATGTCGTCCGTATAGTTGGCGACCGCGTAAGGAACTTCTTGAAGATTGGCCAGCGTCGTCGAGGGTCGAAACGGCGCAATAATCCATTCTTCGCCCGCCGCGATCAGCCCGAACGGCGCGATATGTGCTTTTCCTGAAGCATCGACCGTGGTGACGATTACCTCGCGGATCATCGACTAGCTCTCCGCCTTGCCGGCGCGCAACGTGTGGCCGATCGCCCGCAGCCGCGTCAGATCCTCCTCGACGCGCTCGATCGCGACGCCGAAATCGAGCGGCTCGTCCTGGATATAACGCTTGCCGAGCGCAAACGCGATTTCCGCCTTGGCGAGCTCGGAGCCGAGATAAAAGGCATGCGCGTCGTCTCCGGCCACCGCCAGACGCGGATAGAGGGCCATCGCTTCGCGCGCCACGTGATGGCCGTCGCGGTTGTAGAGGTGGATTCCGTCTTCGGCGACTTCGATGCGATAATTGGCGTCGCCGACCTCTTTGGCGCGCTCCTCGATCTCGGCCGCCGAGGCAAGAAAAGGCTTCATGTCGTGCACTTGATTGAGCCCGGCGGCGTAGCCTTTCGGCAAGGCCTCTTCATTGCGCGCCGCGTACATCAGTCGCCGCGCCGCGTCGTGTTCGGCGAGCGTGCGGCGCGTGTGCGGGCTCACCTGCACGACGAGCACGTTGCGGATCGAGAGTTCGGAGCAGAGGCCGAGCAGCAGCGCCGTTACGCCGCTCGAATCCGCTTCGGTCAGCTCGGTGAGATTGCCGGTCCCCATCATCATCTGCGCTTCCGGCATCATCCGGCGCGTTTCGATGTAGCGCGAAAGCGATTCCGCGAAGCCGAAATGGATCGGATCAAGGACCGGGTCGAGAATGCAGGAAATGTCCTCGGCGGCCGCTACTTCCGCCGCGCGCTTCAGGGACGCAAGATCCGAATGCGGGTGGGGGATCAGAACGGGCGTCACCGGATATTTGCGCGCGATGTCCAGGGTCGCCTCGGTCAGGCTCAACAGGAAATCCGCGCCCGCGCTTGCACCGCGCTCGAGTTCACCCGCGTTGGCGGAATCGACGCTGACCGCATGCCCCGCCGCCTTCAAGGCGCGCACGCCGTCTTCGAGATGCGGGAAGGGCGTATCGGGAAGGCAGCCGAGATCGATGACGTCCGCACCGGCGCTGCGCATCGCCGTCGCGCGGCTGAGCAGCGCGTCGATCGATAACGTTGAGGCATCGACGATCTCGCTGAAGATGCGCATCTCGTGCCGCGAAAGATTCACCTTGCGGGCGCCACGTCCGAAGAAGGCGGGCAGATCGGCCATCTCGTCCGGGCCGCGCTCGCAAGCAACGCCGATTTCCTTCGACAGAGACACGAGATCGGCACGGCAGCGTCCGGGCAGTATGATTCGGTCCGCGTCGAGCGGACGCGGCAGGCGGCGCAAGATGATCGCCTCGGTCATCAGGGCGGCTACCTTCACGCCGATGTCGTGCACGCGCCAGGTAAACGGCAGCGGCCCGAGCCCGTTCATCAGCTTGACGAGCCGCGGATAGGCGTAATGTCCAGTGAGCAACAGCAGACGCTCGGCCATGTTTCCCAACTTCGCCCGCGGCAGATTTGCGTCGGGCTCGCTCACATTATCCGACCTTGGGAAGCATTCGGCAAAGGGCGTTTCCAGGCCCCGTCTAGGTGAACCGCACGCGCGTTCCGGGCACGTGTCCTTGGGCAAGAAGCGAGGCGGCCGAGGCAAGCCAACCCGGGCCGGCGATGAAGATTTCGGCGCCGCTTTTTGCCGCGTACTGGGGAAAGAAAGGATCGACCATCCCCGCCATGACCAGTTCGGCGACGCCGACGTGGAGTTTGGTTCCCATATCGGCGCTTTTGATCAGCAGCAGTTTCTTGGCGCCGAGTTGCGTCGCAAGCCACGCCGAGAGTGTGTCCGACGTGACTTCCCAGGACTTGGGAAGGTCGGCATCGAGAACCATGGGCGCCGGCGCCCAACAGGCAACCTCGTTCAGCCGCAAGGCATGGCGGATGGTTGCCGGGGTCGCCGCGCCGCGCAGCCGCGGCCAAAGCGAAGCGAGCGCGACGCCGTATTGCTGCATCGCAAGCAATGCCATGTGATGCGCGGCCGCGTCGTCGCAGCGCATCTTTGCCTGCATGGCGCGTACGGTATCGGCGAACGCGCCGCCGCCGGGCACGAGGATCAGCGGGCCGCCGAAACGGTCGAGCGCGGCGAGCCAAGCAGTCAACTCATGGCTGCCGGCAAGACTGCCGCCGAGCTTCGCCACGAGAAGAGGCGGAGCTTTTCGCCGCGCGCTATCGATTGCGGCGCGGCTCACGCCCTAATCGCCTGGCGAGGCGGCGGAAAGCTCGGCGAAAAGCTGGTGAGTCTTGCCGGACTGCGCCTGGCGTTCGCGTCTAATCTCGATGCCGACGCTGCCCTCGACAACGTCGAGCTTCTCAACGCGGATATTGACGCAGGCGACTCGCGGCTGTGCGAGAAGCGCGTCGGCAATCCGCTCGGCCAGAGTTTCGACGAGATCGATATGGCCGCGGCTTAAGATCAGCCGGATTGCATCGGTGATGAGATCGTAGGAGAAGACATCGCGCATGTCTTCGGCGTGGTGACTGGCACGACGCACGTCGATATCGACGTTGAAACGCACCCTTTGTGTGCGGTTGCGCTCGAAATCGTAGGCGCCGATCGCAACCGGCAGGATTAGATCGTGCAGGAAAACTTTGTCGGTGTCCTTCTGTTCGCTGTCACGCGAATAGCCGCGTGCCGAAAGAAGCCGCCAATCGACCTTGGTTTCCTCGTCGAGTTCGCTGGCCTCGCGCGGGATGAGGGCGCGCACCAGTTTCACTTGCGCAGCGTCGATGCGTTGCGTGCGTTTGTGTCCGATGCAAAGCGTACCGCGGAAGCCGAGAATGTCGGGGCCAATCGGCAAAAGACGGGCGATGTCTGGAGGCTGCAGCGAGCCGGCAAGTCCGGCCGTCAAGTTTGCATCGTGACAGAGGTCGACGAACGTCTTGAGCGCCGCGATGTCGATATGATCGAGGAGGCGCAACCCGCCCTTCGTCGCCGTGTCGAGCAGCGCGCCCTTGAACCCTGCCGATGCGAGAACGGCGAGCAGCGAAAAATCGTGCGGCAGATCGGCGAAAAGGACGCCGACTAGGGCGACTTTCGCGGCGAGCGGCCGCAGCGCCTCGATCCTAGCCTTCGCCGCTTCCGGAAGAAGGCCGACTTTGACATAGTCAACGCCGGCCTCCCCCAGCGTTTCGGCCGCCGCTGCGAGCTCCGGTGGCGGCAGGTCGGGGGCACCGGCGACGGCGCTAACAGGCCGCCGTCCGGCGACTGCGGCGATTGCGGCGCGAATGGTTGCGAGATCCAGTGCGCCGAGCGGAATTTGCCCCGGGTCTTTCAGATCGATGATATCGGCGCCCTCGATGAGAGCGGTCCCGGCTTCCGCCGCGTCCGCGACGCTCGCAAGCATCAGCGTCATTGGGCACCGTCGAGATGGGAGTAAATGGGGGTCGCCCGAACCGTTCGAGGACGCAATTATAGGCGAGGCCACCCAAAGGGCAATC
>JASHSW010000099.1 GCA_030038595.1 Methylovirgula sp. | reverse complement strand
GAGGTTGACGATCACCGCCGACAGCAACGCCGAAACGTTGGTCGGGGCGACCGGATGGGCAAGTGGCAACCAGCTATTGACGGGAACGAGCCCCGCTTTGACGGCGAATCCAAAGAAGGAAAGCAGGAGAACGGCCCATTTCAGTCCGCCTCCCAGCACTGGCGCGATCGCCCGCATCCCCGAAAATTCGAAGGTCCCAGCCTGGACCGCCACAAGAATAAAAGCGATCGCGACCGCAATCGTACCAAATTCGCTCATTGCCAGCATCACGAATCCGGCCTGCGAACTCTCCTCGTGTTCGTATTCGTAAGTGACGAGAAGATAGCTGATGATCGACATGGCCTCCCATGCGATTACGAAGGCGACCGCGTCGTCGGCGATCAACACCAATACAATCGAGGCAAACAGCGCGTGATAAAGAACGCTGAAATAGCGCAAGCTATAATGCCCAAGATATTTGCGCAGATAGAAGCCCGAAAAAAGCGAAACGGGGAAGAACACCAGGCCTGAGACGAAAAGGAAGAGCGCCGAAAGCCGATCGGCCCCAAGAGTCAGTCTACCCAACGAAAGGATCGGCCACAGTTCGATTCGCAACGCAGCATTGCCGAGAAGAAGCTCGCCGCTAGCACCAAGAAGGAGAAGCGCGGCCAGCGACGCGATCGTTGCCAGCAATGCAGGCGTGAAGCGCTCCGGCGCCAAAAACGCACCGATCGCACCGGCACCACAGAGGCCGAAAAAAATCGCGAAGAGCGGACTAAGGTCGTTCATTCCGGGTTCGCCTCCACATTGGCCGGACGCGAGATCAATTCGGATGGCGGCTTTCTTCCGACGACGACCATGAGACCATGCAGAATCGCGAGCGGCGGCGGCGGACATCCGGGCACGACCACGTCGACGGGAATTACCTCGCCGACGCCGCCGCCCGCGGCAAAGCTCGGGCCGAAGACGCCGCCGGAGGCCGCGCAAGCGCCGATCGCCACAACGCGCTTGGGCGTCGGCATCGCTTCGTAGGTTTTGCGCAGAGAAAGCCGCATGGCATCGGAAACGGGGCCGGCGACCAACAGGACGTCGGCATTGCGGGGCGTCGGTGTCATGAAAAAGCCGAGGTTATGCATGTTGTAATAGGGATTGTCGAGCTGTCGCGCTTCGCTCATGCACGCGCCGCAGGCCCCGGCGTCGAGAAAGCGGATGTGCAGGGAGTGGCCGAACGCGCGGTCAAGTTTTCTGCGCATTGCCGCCGCGTCACCGGCATAGGCTGCCCATTCGTAGCCGTCCCTCCAGGGAACGGCGGGCTCATCCACGTCGGCGCAGCAACGAAAGCAGTCAACGCAGCGGCGCTGATCGATCGCGACTCCGCCTTCGCAGGATACGATCGCACCGCTCGGACAGCGCTCTACCAAAGCCGCAGCGTCTTGCGAGGGCAACACCGTTCCGCGCGGCTGACCAGGCGACAACCCCGGCGCGGCTTCGGCGGCAGACCGATAGCCGCTTGTCTTTATTCCGGCGCGCAAACCCTTAAGAACCCAGTTTGCCATGATGTACCTAGCGATCGCACTCCGCGTTTGAGAGCCCGAAGCTCGCCAGGATGATCGGAAAGTCCTGGAACGCGAAGTTCTCGGTGGCGATATGAAACCCGTGCCAATTCGTGAACGAGGGCGGCGTGATCCGATAGCGCGCGACCGCACCGTCGTCGCGCAATCGCACCCAATGAAATGCGGCCCCTGAGGGCGCTTCGACGGCCGCCAGCGCGGCGCCGGGCCGCACCACAATGTCGCGGGCGCGGATATCTCCCGCGGGAAGCGCCGTTAGGATCTGGTGAAGCATCGCGGCCGACTGTTCGATTTCGGCGAAGAAGACGCGAAGTCGCGCGTATCCGTCGCCTTCTTGTTCGACCGGCACCGCGAAATCGACCGTCCCGTATGCGGCGTAGGGGCGGATTTTGCGCATGTCGCGCATCGCGCCGCTGGCGCGCGCGATCGGCCCGACGAGACCATAGGCGATGGCCGCGTCCGGCGAGACAATGCCGACTTCTTCCAGGCGATCGAGGAAACTGCTCGAATATCGCAACATCCGGTGCAGTTCGTCCGATCGTCGGGCGATGTCGCCCACCTCGGTCAGCAGATGCTGACGGTGCGTGTCGGTGAGATCGCAAGTTACGCCGCCCGGCGCGACGGCGCCGAAGAGATAGCGATGCCGCGTGACTTGGCAACTCAGACGAATCAGATCCTCTTCGATGAGCGCAGCCTGGGCGGTTGCCACCACCAGAGCCGTCGAGTTGCAGATGCCGGTAATCGTCGCCGCGTGATGGCGCAGCCGCTCGAGTTCGGCGAAAATGCCGCGCAGCGCTTGCGCGCGCGGCGGAACCTCGACGCCGCAGATCGCCTCGACGGCTTGGCAGAATGCGAGACCGTGAGCGAACGCCGCGATCCCCGAAAAGCGTTCGGCCAATAACAAAACCGAGTCGATCGGCCGTCCCTCGGCAATTTTCTCGACGCCGCGATACTTGTAGAAGAACCGCTGGATCGTGCGGACGACGTCCTCGCCGACGGTTTCAAGGAGGAAATGCGCGGCTTCGCCAAAGTCGGAATAAACCGGGCCGACCGGCATTGCAAAACTGCCGGGTGCCGAGAAGATCGTCGGCGGATCCCATGCCGGATTGGGAGCTTCAGGGATATCAAGCATGCGCCGCGCATCGAAGCTGTGGCGCATCGGCGCGACGCCTTCCGGCCAGTCCTCGTGCAGGACGAATTCGCCGAGCCGCGGATGCCCTGCGAAACTCAGACCGAACAAATCCTCGGCTTCACGCTCGTGCCAGTCGGCGGCGGGACCATTGGCGAGACCGGAGATCGACGGGACTGTCGCGACGCGCGCGTCAAGGCGCAGCTCAACATAGACCCACGGCGCGGCGGCGTCCTTATAGAATACATACGTCAGCAGCCAACCGGGCTTACTCTCTTCCTCGACGATCAAAGTCGCGAAGGCATAACCCATCTCTTCGGAAAGCCATTCGCAAATCGCCGGCAGGTCCGGCGGCGCGCAAGCGACGTGACAGGCCGCCGCGTCGAGTTTCGCGGTGACCCGCCCCTTCCAACGGTTCTCGCAAAGCTCGGCGAAATTCGTCGACCGGCTTTCGGCGATTGTGGAGAGCGTCATCCTGTCAGCCCCCCATGGCAGCCGCCGCCGCGCGAAGCAGATTCTGCAAAACCACGGGGATGTAGATCCCGATCGCCAGCAGCGGAATTGCTGCGATGACGAGCGTCGCTTTGCACGACCATGGCAGCGGCGCGAGCGTCGGATGTCCATGCGGCGCCCCAAACGTCATCCGGTTGACGTGGTACAGCACCGCGCAAAAGGCGACTGCCACGAAGAAGGAAAGCAGCGCGATCGTGAGATACTGGCCGCTGGCGATGCCCGCCTTGAAAATCAGAAATTCGCTGACGAACAGAGCGAAAGGCGGCGCTCCAGTGATCGCAAAGGCGCCGCCGGCCAGCGCGATGGCCGAAAGCGGCGCAAATTTTACAAGCCCGCGCACCGATGCAATCTCTTGTGTGCCGAACGTCATTGCCACCGATCCGGCAGAAAAAAAGCAGAAGGACTTGGCGAGCGCGTGTCCGGTGATCTGATAGGCAGCGCCAAGATGCGCCTCGGCACCGCCCAGCCCGGCGGCTACGAGGATGATTCCCATGTGCTCGACCGTCGAGAATGCGAACATCCGCTTGAAATCGCGCACGTAGACGAGCAGCAGCGTGGCGATACACACCGACAGCAGGCCGAAACAGATGAACCATGGCCGCGCGTCGAGCGTCGGCACGCCGCCTACGACCGGAAACAACCGCAGGATTACGTAGAGGACCGTGGTTGTTTCGACGCCTGACAGCAATGCGCAGATCGAAGCTGGTGCCTGACTATGCGCATCCGGCAGCCAGGTGTGCATCGGCACAAGCCCGACTTTCGTGCCGAAGCCGACGAGAATGAGAAGGAACGCCGGCCAGAGCAGGGCGGGAGGCATGCGCGGCGCGGCTTCGACCAATCCCACCCATGTGAATGGCTCAAAGCCCGCGATCCGCGATCCCCAATAGAGGATCAGAAAACCGAACAGCGCGAGAACCGCGCCGACGGTCGTCAGCACGACGTATTTCCACGCCGCTTCGAGCGCTTCCGGCGTGTCCTCGAAGCCGACAAGGAAAGCCGAGAGCAACGTTGTGAGCTCAACCGCGACCCACATCAACGCGACGTTGGCGAGTATTGGCACGGCCAGAAGCGACATGATGAAAAGGTTGTAGAGTCCGTAATAGTTCTGTTCCTTGCGCTTGCCGCCGTGCGCGGCGCGGACCCGGATGTAGCTCCACGAGAACAGCGCCGCGGTCATTGCGACCAACGCGACGAGGCCGAGAACCAGTGCACCCAACCCGTCGCAGGTCAGCCATTCGCCAAACGCCTCGATGTGTCCGCCGTGCGCCGCCGCGATCGCGACACGAACCGCGAGCGCAAAGACGATGACGGATCCGATGAGCGTGATCGGTGCGGCGCGCCCGTGACGGCCGAGCGGCGAAAGCGACAGTGCGCAGGCCAGCGCCGGGAAGAAAAGAACGCCCGCGAGTTCCACGTCAATCCTCCCGCAAAGCGACAAGCCGCCCGACCGATGTCGTTCCGAGCCGGACGTGAATGCGACGCGTCAGCATACCGACCACCAAAGCAACAACCGGTACGTCCACCGCGGCGGCGAGCTCGGCGATGACCGGCAGATCCGGAACGATGGCGACGCCGGCGAAAAAGACGCCGTTCTCGAGCGCCAGCAGACCGAGTAATTGCGGCACCGCCTCGCGCCGCACGACCACTGTGAAGATGCCGAGCAACATTGCGGCTATACCGAGCGGCAGATTGATCTTCGCAAATGGCGTATGCACGGCGCTGAGCATTGGATTGGCGACCGCATAAGCAAATACAACGAGCGCCGCAGCGATCAACAGCGAGCTCGGTATATTGAGGACGCGGTCGATCTCACGGGTACGATAGACTTCGCTGCTGACGGTGTGGCGCAGCACCCACGGTATGAGCACGGTTTTGGTGGCGACCGTGATTGCCGCGACAGCAAACAGGTGGAGAGAATGGGTGGCGATGCCAAGTAGGATCGCCGAGAACGTCAACAGCAGGGATTGCGCGATGAAGAGCTGCAACGAGGCAAGCACCTGACGGTTCGCCACGACTCCGAGCGTAGTGAGAAGAAAGACCGCACCGGTCAGCGCGTCGAGAGCGAAGATTACGGCCATGGACGAGCTGCTCATCGATGTCCCCTAAATCTCCGACAAGCGCGTGATCATCGCGACGACCGAAATTACAAACGCGGCGCCCAAAAACTCCGTGATTCGGAAGAGCCGAAGTTTGGCGAGCGACGATTCGATATAGACGAGAATCAAAACGAAGCCGAGAATCTTGAGAAGGACGAGCGGAATAGCGACAAGCACTTCGATCGGCTGCGTACCAGCGGCCAGGCCCCACGGCGTCACGAGCACGTTCAGGAAGATGCAAATCAGCACCAGGAATTTCATCGCGCCGGCCCATTTCATGAGAGCCGCGCCGCGTCCCGAATATTCGAGCGATTTCGAGCGCTCGATCATCGCCAGCTCGAATGCGCCCGAGGGACTATCGACCGGAATGCGTCCGTCTTCGGCAAGGATCAGCATCAAAAAGGCGCTCATCAGCAGAATGTGCGAGGGCTCGAAGAAATTGGCGATGGGCGTCACCCAACGAAGCTGCACGATGTACGGAATAGTCGAGCCGGCGACGAAGGAAACGGTCAGAAAGACGACGATGAATACCGGCTCGGCGAGAAACCCGACCATGCGGGTACGGCTGGCGCCCATTGGTCCATAGGGGTTGCCGGTATCGACGGCGGCAAGCGTCGCAAAGAATCCGCCGAGCGCCAGAATAAAGCCGCCGCCGAGCATGTCGCCCATGAAGGCGAAGAACAACGGATATCGCGTCAGCACCGGAATCAGCAGGGCCACGAAGATCGGCGCGGCGAACGCTACGTAAGGAGCCGCCCGGAAGATCCAGGAGGTATAATCGGAGACGATCTCGTCCTTGTGAAAGAGCTTCCAGAGATCGCGATAGGGCTGAAATATGCTCGGACCGCGCTTCGATTGAAGATTTTCTTTCAATTTTGTCGCGACGCCTTCGACGAGCGGGGCGACTGCAATGATAAAAAGCACCTGAAGAAGATTGTAAAGGATCCGCGTGGCCATACCTCAGCCTCGCGACCAATCAAGCTCGGACCGCAACGACGTTGTAAATATTCGCTCAGGTCCAGCTTTTTGCGCCAAAGCGGAATCCTGGCCAGAGAGCGTCGATTTGACGTCGGTCATTCCCACACCGGTGTTACGCTTGACTCGCTCGAATCGACGGGGCAGTCGTAGGAGTCATCATCCCGGTCGGGCTTTTACGGCGAACTCCATCGCCATGCAGAGCGGATGTTAGCACAATTGGCCCATCTGCCAACACGCTATCGCCACCAAGATTTGCGAAGGCGGAATGCAACGCAAAGGCCGGATAGTCATCTTGAATTCGTTTCTGGTATCCGGTTGCTCTCGCCAATTTCAAGCCCAAGCGTTTGCCGCGACGCCTTTAGCGCTTGCGCATGCGCAGCGAGATTGGTAGAAAAGACTTGAGGGCATGGAGTCGCCCTTGCTGCCGAGAGGCTAATGACTCCTACCGCGAAAATCGCGGTAGGATCGTGCATGATCCCGCCGAAAGGCGGGATTTTGATTCGTGGCGGGCCGGAAGACGCGAGGAGCGGAGCTATATTCCTCTCCAATGGCTCAGTGGGAGCAACGCGCGACGCCGGTTTCTAACCAGTCAAAGCATTCCTATCGCAATCTTTGCTTCCGGTTGCTGCTCCAAGGCAGCGCGGTCACAGCAGGTGCAATCTTCGGCGGCTTGATGCGCTTCCGGAGGTCGAGGCAATTGATTGGAAGGAACGACGGCAATGTGCGACTACAGCTTGCAAACTATCACGTCTCGCCCAGCAGAAGTTGGGGACGAACTTATCACATGCGGCTTCGCCAATTCGCTTACACGCGGCTTTTGCGCGGTCGATGAGCCTGAAGTGGCGGTGTGCCTCCAGCCCGGGACGGAGGTCGTTTTCGCGAGGGACGCGGAATACGATCTCGCTTTCCCTTGGCCGCTGCTGATGTTCAGCGTTGGCAAACTTTGGCAGAGGGTCGCTCGATTGCGCCAGGTCAACGTGACGCGTCGCTACGTTCATCATGATGCATTGGAATTCGCGGATGGCAAAGTCATCCTTGTGACCCGACTTTGCCTCGGCCAACGCGCAAAGGTTTTGCAGCTCCCAGCTGCTTCACCGGGGGTCTCGATGAAATCCGATGAACTACGTGAGATCGCCCCGGTTGAATGATCGACGGAGAGTGGCGCTCAAGCCGTTAACGTCGATTAGAGTGCTGCTCGAGTTCTAGGCCCTCGCGACCGAGATCGAGCAGCACTCGGAGTGTCGGACTCAAATGAGCGGACACGGCATTAACGATCGCTGCGTGCGCGCGAGACCCAAACAACAATTGCGACGTGCCGACAAAAGCTAATCGGGAATTAGTCCTATGGTTTTCCGAGATATTCCCGCTTTTAAGTGTGCCGACAAGAAAAGCGAGACGACTTCCGGTCTTGGATCTCGATTGAGGCTTCGGAAGCAGCCCTTAACAAGTTCTCGCAGCAAGTTGAGGAACGGCTGGGAGGCCCTCACAACTTCACGCCTTTTTAGAGAGATTTTCGGCCTGCGCTTCCGTGTGCCGCGCTGGATTGGCGCGGCGTTTGACGCGGATTGGCGTGCGCCGGAAATATGCAGATCTGCATGGGAGGAAGTAGCATGAAACTTCGAAGACTGCTGCCAATATGTATGGGAGTGGCTGGCGCCATGGCACTTTCAAGTGCCGTATACGCGGCCGACGACGCACTTTCGCTGGCGAGTAACCCAGATTTATGGCCGGCGCCTGCGCACGACCTGAACCTGACCCGCCACAGCGACCTCAAAGACATCAATACGAGCAACGTCGATCATCTGCAGCTCGCCTGGGATCAATCGACGGGCGCG
>JASHSW010000098.1 GCA_030038595.1 Methylovirgula sp. | reverse complement strand
CTTCCATCGGTGCACCCCGCCCGATGCGTTCGCGCGTGACCACGACGATGGCAGGTCTCCTGGCTCGCGGGTCCTTGCCTTGCGCCGCCTTCCCGGGTTTCCCAGTGGCGTGATGGCGCGCGGCTCGCCGCTTACAGTTGCGGGGGCAGCCATGGTTTTGGCTCGCGCCGCACCATGTTCCCTTTTGATCCCCGAAGGGAACCATCTTCGAATTAGGCTAGCTAGATTGCGCGCCGCAATCAATCCCAATGTTTGGAAAGGCGCCTCAGCTCTTGCCCCACGGCTTCACGTCAGTGATGACCCAATCTCCGTCACTGCCAGAGCAAGCCGTGCCTTGCAGCGCGTCGTCGGAATCCTTGTGATCGATGGCGGCGCGAAAGCCGCGGCAAGTTCCGGTATCGGTCGTATAGGCGTCGCCGATGGCGGCGAACGAACCTTTGGTGCCCGAATCGGGATTGTCCCAATCTACCGCCGTGCCGCTTTCGGAAGAGCCGAGCGCGCTGTCGAATGCCACCTTGGCGCGTTGCCAGTCGGCGTTTTGCAGCTCGGCGATCGGCGACTTCTCGGGCACCTTGGTCGACGCGGTCTGATCGTCGTCGTCATGCGAGCCGATGAGCGAGCCCATAGGCAGCGACACCGAACAGCCGGCCAGCGCCAAGCCGAGCGAAAGGAATGCGCAAGCCCAAAAGCCCGGCGCTTTCTTCCGTCCCGCCGCGTTTCCTATATAAGACAATCTGCAGTCTCCGCTGACGGTCGCCCCACACTCGCCCGCTTTCGCCGCATCGGCGAGTCTAGGCTGGATGAATTAACCGTGAATGACTTCACCGCTGCCGACGAGCCCCTCGCGCTCTTTTCAGAATGGCTCGCCGCGGCGGAAAAATCCGAGCCCGACGATGCCAATGCCATGGCACTGGCTACCACGGACGCCGCCGGCATGCCAAATGTCCGCATGGTGCTCCTCAAAGGCTTCGACGCAAACGGCTTTGTTTTCTATAGCAATTCGGAAAGCGACAAAGGGCGCGAACTGGCCGTCAACCGCAACGCGGCGGCGGTCTTCTACTGGAAATCGCTGCACAGGCAGGTACGCATCCGCGGCCCCGTCGAACGCGTCAGCGACGCCGAGGCCGATGCCTATTTCGCGACCCGGGCCTTGCAGAGCCGGATCGGGGCCTGGGCGAGCCAGCAATCGCGGCCGCTCGAGAGCCGTTTGGCCCTCGAGACAGCGGTTGCCGAATATGCCGCGAAATTCGCCCTCAGCGGCGTGCCGCGCCCGCCCTATTGGACCGGCTATCGCGTCCGGCCCCTCAGCATCGAATTTTGGTCGCATGGAATTTTTCGTCTTCACGACCGGATCCAGTTTTCCCGCGCCGCTCCGCAAGGCGGCTGGGAGAAACATCGGCTTTATCCGTGACCCAAGCCCATTTCCGTCCGTCCCATCCGATCTTGGGGGTCAGCGTCGCCGTCTTTCGGCACGGCCGGGTGCTCCTGGCCATGCGCACCAAACCGCCGTCCGCCGGCATCTTTTCGCTGCCCGGCGGACATGTCGAGGCGGGCGAAGAACTGGAAGCCGCGGCGCTGCGAGAATTACAAGAGGAGGTCGGCGTCAAAGCCCGAATTGTGGCTTTCAATCGTGCCGTCGAGATGATTACGCCGGGGCCGGAATTTCGTCGGCATTACGTGGTCTTATCTTATGTCGGCCTGTGGGCCTCCGGGGAAGCTGTGTGCGGCCCCGAGGCTGCCGAGGTTCTCTGGGCAAAACCGCAGGAGCTCGACCGGCTGGAAACTTCGCCGCAGCTGCGTTCCGTTGTTGAAAGCGCGCGTGAAATATTGCGCAGCAAGAATTTGATTTAGAATGATAATGTTAAAGGCATACGAGGCAGCTTGCGGCAGTGAGCCGAGGAAGGGGTTCGCATGCAAGTGAGTTCGATCGGTCATAATCGCGGTTCACGGCGGACCGCGCCTTGTGGAAGATTCGGATCGACGGTTTCGAACCTCCTCCTCGCGGCTGCCGCCATCACGGCCCTGACACGCCCGACCGCTGCGCAAAATCTGCTCGAACGTTCCGCCTCGCCGCCACCGTACCGGGAGCAGGAGCAATCGCCGTTTTTCGCGCCGCCGCCCCAGCCGCCAGCACCGCATTCGGCCGCCCTGCCGCCCTTGCCGGGTGCCGCTGCCCTACCTGGGAACGCCTCGCCTGCCGGCCAGCCGGCCACGCCGGGCGTCAGTCCGGCCCAGCCCGGCGCCGCGTCCGCTACCGCGCCGGCAGCGGCGGAGCCTGCTCCACCCTATGAACCGCAGCTTCTGCGCCTCTCCGAATTGCTGGGCGCGCTCACCTATCTTCAGGATCTCTGCGGCGGCCAGAAAGGCGATATCTGGCGCGACAAGATGACGGCCCTGATGGACGCCGAGACACAAGACGAAACGCGCCGCGATCGCTTGGCCGGCGCCTATAACCGCGGCTTTACGGGCTACGAATTGAACTATCGCCAATGCACGCCGAACGCCGAGGCGATCATCACACGGTTTCTGAACGAATCGGGCCGCATCGCCCGCGACGTGACGCGCCGCTATGGGACATCGTAAGGCCTCACAAGCTTCCCAGAAAACGTACCGCCTCGCCCTGCCCCGGCGTCACAATCTCGCCCTCCCACATGACGCGTCGGCCGCGGATCATCGTCCCGACCGGCCAACCCGTCACCGTCCGGCCAGCAAATGGCGTCCAGCCGCAGCGCGAGGCGATCCAGGAATCGGTAATCGTCTCGCGTCGCTTCAGATCGACGAGCGTCAGATCGGCGTCGTAGCCAACCGCGATCCGTCCCTTGCCGGCGATACCGAACAGCCGCGCCGGGCCGGCGCTGGTCAGATCGACGAAATGTTGAAGGCTGAGCCGCCCCGCATGAACGTAGTCGAGCATGACCGGAACCAGCGTTTGCACGCCGGGCATGCCCGAGGGACTCTGCGGATAGGGTTTGGCCTTTTCCGCCAATGTATGCGGGGCGTGGTCCGAGCCGAGAACATCGACGATCCCTTGTTCAAGCCCATACCAAATTCGCGCGCGATGCCGCTCAACGCGCACCGGGGGATTCATCTGCAGCCGCGTGCCGAGCAGCGCATAATCCTCGGCGCTGAAGGTCAAATGCTGCGGCGTTGCCTCGAGGCTGGCGATGTCCTTGTGGGCGGCCAGAAGATCGATTTCCTCCGCAGTCGAGACGTGAAGGATGTGGATCACGGCGTGGCTTTCGCGCGCGATCCGCACCAAACGCTGCGTCGAGAGGAGCGCGGCTTCTTCGTCCCGCCAGATCGGGTGCGAGGCGGGATCGCCGGCAACCCGCAGCCCCTTGCGCGTCTCAAGCCGCCCTTCGTCTTCGGAATGGAAGGCGGCACGCCGCCGCGTCTTGGCAAGGATCGCGGCGACGCCTTTATCGTCGGCGACGAGCAGCGAGCCGGTCGACGAACCCATGAAGACCTTGATGCCGGCGGCGCCCGGCAAGCGTTCGAGCTCCGGAATGTCCGTCGCGTTTTCGTGCGTTCCGCCAATCCAGAACGCGAAATCGCAGTGCATCCGATGCGTCGCGCGCTTCACCTTGTCGGCGAGCCGCGCCGCACTGGTCGTAGGCGGCTCGGTATTCGGCATATCGAAAACCGCGGTGACGCCGCCCAGTACCGCGGCGCGCGAGCCCGATTCGAGATCTTCCTTCGGCGCGAATCCCGGCTCGCGGAAATGTACTTGGCTATCGATGACGCCGGGCAGGATGTGAAGGCCCGCGGCATCGACAATCTCGCCGCCGGCGGCGCGGGCAAGATCGCCGATTTCGGCGATCTTGCCGCCGCGAACGCCGATATCGCACCGTCCCACCCCGTCGTGATTGACCAGCGTGCCGCCCTTCACGACGAGATCGAAGGCCTGCATCTCATTTCGCCTTTCGCGCCTAGGCGCTTGCTCTCCCGTTTGAGCCGATTAAATACGGATCGGGATAAACGCAAGTCAGGGTGAACATGGATCGCGGTGCAAGCCTTCTCGCCGACCGCGGCGTCATCAAGATCGCCGGAAGCGAGGCGACCGCCTTCCTGCATCGGCTCGCGACCAATAGCATGCTCGGCATGCGCCAAGGCGAAGGCCGCTATGCCGCGATCCTGACGCCGCAGGGCAAGCTTCTCTTCGATTTTTTCGTGGTTCCCCTGCAGGAAGGCGCGGAGGCCGGCTATCTCCTCGATTGCGGCAGAGACCAGATTCAAGATCTTCTCAAGAAACTCAGCTTCCATAAGCTGCGCGCCAAGATCGCCATTGAGGATGAAAGCGCTCGGCTCGCCGTCGCTGCACTCTGGGGCGATGCCGAGCCGCGCGAATTCGAGGGTGTTGCTTTTGCCGACCCGCGCATGCCGGCGCTCGGTTTCCGGCTCATCGGCGCGCCGGACAAGCTTGCCGCCTTCGCGCCTGACCCGCTTGCGGCCTACGAGGCGCGGCGCATCGCGCTCGGTGTGCCGAAGGGCGGCGTCGATTTCGCCTACGGCGACGCCTTCGTGCACGACGCCGATCTCGATTGGCTGAACGGCGTCGATTTCCAGAAGGGCTGCTATCCGGGCCAGGAGGTCGTGGCGCGCGTGCATTTCCGCAATTCGCCCCGCAAGCGCATCCTGAAGGTGCGCTTCAACGGTCCGCCACCGCGACCCGGCAGCGAGGTGATGATGGGTGAGATCGGCATCGGCCGGGTCGGGTCGATTGCCGGATCGGAGGGCCTTGCCATGCTGCGGATCGATCGGCTCGAAGACGCCAAAAGCGCTGGCATTCCCCTCAAAGCGGGCGAAGCCTCGCTTGACGTGACGCAGCTCCCTTGACGAAGATTGTCCATCCCGACGGCAAAAAGCGCTGCCCCTGGCCGGGGCAGGATCCGCTCTATCTTGCCTATCACGACGAGGAATGGGGCGTACCGGAACACGACGACCGGGCGCTGTTCGAGAAATTCATCCTCGACGGGTTCCAGGCCGGGCTCTCGTGGATCACCATTCTGCGCCGCCGCGAGTCCTTCCGCCGCGCCTTCGATCATTTCGATCCGGAAAAGATCGCCTGCTACAACGCAAAAAAGCTCGCCGCGCTGATGCAGGACCCGGGCATCATCCGCAACCGCGCCAAGATCGAGGCGACTGTTTCCTCGGCGCGTGCCTATCTGGCGCTGCAAGAGCATGAGGGCTTCGGCCGCCATTTGTGGAATTTCGTCGACGGCAAACCGATCGAGCACCGGTTCCGCCGCCATGCGCAGATTCCGGCGGCGACGCCGCTCTCGGAGAAGATTTCCAAGGATTTGAAGGCACGCGGCTTCAAATTCTGCGGCCCGACGATCGTCTATGCCTTTTGCCAGGCGACGGGAATGGTGAACGACCATCTCGTCAGCTGCTGGCGGCACGAAGCCTGCCGCGCCTTGGCAAAGCGCTAAGCGCGCGGCGCCCTTTCGCCGCGATGATCCCTCCCAAATCGCTTGCAACCTCCGCCCAGGTGCGCAGCTTCGCCGCCTCAATCTTCGCCTCGAAGGATCGGCGGACATCGGGATCGAGAAGGCGGCGTACCGCCGCCTTGATCGCCGCGGGATAGCGCGGATCGAAATAGACGCAGAGGTCGCCTCCGACGGTCGGGATCGAACTCGTATTCGAGGCAGCGCAGGATTTGCCGAACCACAGGCTCTCGCCGACCGGCAACCCCCAGCCTTCGAACAGACTCGGAAAGATCGTGAACAGACAGGCCGAATAGAGCCAGCCCAACGCCGCATCGCTCGGCGCCTCCGCAAAGACGATGCGGCCGCTGCGCGGCAAAGCGTCGAGCTTGTGCAAGGCAGCGTCCGCCTTCCAGCCCCGACGCCCGGCAACGACGAGCTTCGGCAGGCGCTGGCCGAGCTCCGCTTCGAGCTCCTCCCAAACCGAGAGGAGTAGAAGATGGTTCTTGCGCACCTCGACCGTGCCGACGCACAGCACGAAAGGAGAGCCGGCGAGATGCGCCAGCTCTGTGGGCGGATCAAGTGGCGGCGCATCGCGGAGCGCGCCGGGAAACTCATGCGCCAAGGGAACGACCGAAACAGCCGCGTGAGGTGCGCCCAATCCCTTCCTTGCCGCCTCGAGCTCGCTCGCGCCGAAGGAAGAGGTCACGATGAAATGCGCCGGCAGGCGCAGCATGCGCCAATATTGCTCGGCAAAATCATGGCCGGTGAACTGCGGATGGGTAAGCGGAATGAGATCATGGATGAGAACGATCAGGTTCGCGCCGCGCGCCGCGGCACGTTGGCAGAGTTTGGTGATCGCCTTGCTCATCCAGAATTGGCCACCGACGAACAGTATGTCGCCGGCCTGCAGCCGCGGCGGGCGTCGCACCAACCGGTCGCGCAGCGCGCCGAGGCGCGCCTTCGCCAACCGCGTCGTCTGGCGCGGTTCGAACAACGACGGCTGCGCGCCCGGATAGGGAAAATATCCGCGCAGCCGGGCATGCAACCGCTCGTTGTCACTTCCCGTCTCTTCGATCACCGTCCGCAGATCGCGCCAGACGTTGCCATAGAAGCTGAAGGGAACCACATTCGGATCCGAATGAACGAGGCCCCTTGCCGCTTCAAGCTGAACGCGTTGAATTCCGGCACCCGTTGCATGCCAAACGGCGTGTTCGACGATGTCGCTGAGATCGAGATAGAGCGGCGAAGACGCGCCGCGCCCGCCTACCACCGGTCCAAAAAAGCGACCTACGAGAAACATGCGAGGCCTTCGACGAATTCTTTGAAATTCTAAGTCCGGGCCGACAAAATGCTATGGCGGCCTTGCCGGCGTGCCATTGTTGTGAAGAGGAGACGACTATATGCCCGAGGCGCGCGCCTGGGTGCGGCTTTTGTCGGGCAAGCGGCTCGACCTCTTGAACCCCACGCCGTTCGATTGGGAGGACGAAGATCTCGCTTTGGGTCTTGCCCGGACCTATCGTTGGGGAGGCCACTCGGCCTGGTCCCTGCCGCTGTCGGTGGCGCAGCATTCGCTCTTCGTACTCGGCCTGCGGCGGCGGCGCACCCCGGACGGCGACCCGCGCGCCGATTTGCGCGAGTTGCTGCACGACGCGGACGAAGGCCTGCTCGGCTTCAACTGCATCTCGGTCCTGAAGCCGTTTCTCGGCGAAGCCTATCGCAACCTCGTCGCGCAGCTCGAAACGGCGATCGCGCAGCGCTACGGCCTGCCTGCCTGGACAGAAACGGAATGGCGCCTCCACAAAGA
>JASHSW010000097.1 GCA_030038595.1 Methylovirgula sp. | reverse complement strand
GCTCCGGGCGGCGGAAGCAACTGGACGTTGGCCGGGTTCCGGCCGCGCGTCGGGAATGCAGCTTTGCGCGGCGCGCGCGGCGCCATCGATCAACTTCGCCGCTCTTACGAGCTGCGCGCCGATCCGCTCGACAACATGCCCTATCGAAAGGGGCATTGATCGCGCGTTTGCCGATGTCGGCTCTGATCCCATCGTCGCGCAGCCGAACGTTGGGTCGACTCGGCCGTTAGATTTGCGGTCCCCTCCGTTTCGTCCTATGCCGGTTGCGTGCTGCGGGGCAGGCGGGGGTGGTTGCTTTGGCGTATTCCCATGTCTTGGGGACGGGCGTTTACGCCCCGTCACGGATACTCACCAACCGAGACCTCGAAAAAATCGTCAACACGTCGAGCGCCTGGATCACCGAACGGACGGGGATCAAAGAGCGTCATATCGCTGCCGATGACGAAGCAACTTCGGACATGGCGGTCGAGGCCGCGAAACGTGCCTTGGCGATGGCGGGCGTCGACCCAGCCGCACTCGACATGATCGTCGTCGGGACGATTTCGCCCGATATGCAGATGCCCTCCTGCGCGGTGATCGTCCAAGCCAAGCTCGGCGCGATGCGCGCCTTTGCATTCGATCTGTCCGCGGCCTGCGCCGGGTCGCTTTACGGGATCAGCATCGCCGATCAGTTCATCCGCAGCGGCGAAGCCAAACGCGTGCTCGTCGTCGGCGCCGAAATCCTGAGCCGGCTGGTCGATTGGTCCGATCGCGGCAGCTGCGTGCTCTTCGGCGATGCCGCCGGCGCGCTCGTCATGGGGCCGACGCCCGATCCGTCGCGCGGCTTGCTCTCCGCGCATCTTCACTCGGACGGCAGCGCGGCTTCGATCCTATCGATTCCGGGAGGCGGCAGCCGATATCCGCAATCCGAAGAAGTCCTCGCCAAGAAAATGCACAAGATCGCGATGAACGGCCGCGAGATTTACAAGTTCGCGGTTCGCGTTCTTCCCGACGCCATCCTCGAAGCGCTCGCCGCCAACGGACTAAAGCCCGGCGCAGTCGATCACGTCATCTCGCATCAGGCCAACGCGCGCATCGTCGAGTCGGTAGTCGATCGCCTCGGCATCCCGCGCCATAAATGTTGGCTCAATATTGACCGCTACGGCAATACTTCAAGCGCCTCGCTGCCGATCTCGCTTGACGAAGCCAATCGCGCCGGAAGGTTGAAGCAAGGCGATCTCATCGCGATGATGGCCATCGGCGCGGGAATGGCCTGGGGCAGCGCGCTGTTGCGCTGGTGAAAGCGGCGCCGCGATTGGAGAATCCGCTTTTTCTTCCTTTGCAGTTGCGGTCCTGTTAAGATTGCCGCTCTGATCCCGTGTTCGTGCGGAATTTGGAGTCAAAGGAGGAAAATGCCTTTGCTTCCAGGTCGCGGCTGGTTTCGTGTCGGCTCGCTCCTAAAGCCGAAACCTATCATCATCGGCGGCGGCGTTCTGATCATGCTGCTGGTCTGCGTTTTAGCGGGCCTGACCGTTCGCGAGTTGCGCCTACGCGACATGAACGACGAAAAGCGCGAATTGATGGCGCTCGATTTGCTGCTCGCCGAGGAAACCGAGCGAACGCTGCAAAGCGTCGACCTTGTTCTCACGAGCTTGCAGCAGGATCTCGCTCTCGACGGGGTGACGACTCCGCAAGAGTTCATCCGCGTTGAATCGGACGTCACGACCTATGCGCTGTTGAAATCGCGGATCGTCGGCATACCGCAGCTCGCGTCGGTGAGCATGATCGGGTTCGATGGGCGGCTCGTCAACTCGTCGAGTCGGAACCCCCCTCCTGACACCAATGTGGCAGGCAGCGATTACTATGGCGCGCTGCGGAACAGTCCGGATGCCGCAGCCTATCTCAGCGAGCCGGTGCAAAACCGCAACGGGACTTGGGTAATCTATCTCGCCCGGCGTGTCGACAGCTCATCCGGCAGATTCCTCGGTATCGTTGCGGCAGCAATCGATCTCAGCTATTTCGAGAATCTCTACAGAACATTGGGCATCGGCAGCCACGGCGCCGTTAGTTTGTGGCGTCGCGACGCAATGCTGTTGGCGCGCTATCCTCCGTTGAACGGCGTTGGCCACGTCTTCCACATCGCCTCGTTCAGCGGAATCTTGCGGGACGGACAGCCGGTCACATACGAAGTCGCAAAAGCGCTTGACGGGCAAGCGCGTCTCGTGGCGACCATGCCGATCAAACATTTCCCGCTGGTCGTCAATATCAGCAAGGCGATCCACCAAATCCTATCCGACTGGTATCAGGCTGCGGCACTGGCTGCCGCAGCCGCGGCGCTCTGCGTCGTGACGCTCGGTTTCATTCTCTGGCTGCTGGTGCGCCAGGTCAACGCCTACGACGCCTTGGCTCGCGCCGACCGAGAGCGCAACCGAGCCGTCGCCGAGCGCGAGCAGGCGGAAGCGCAACTACGCCAGGCGCAGAAGCTTGAATCGATCGGCCAGCTCACCGGCGGCATCGCCCACGATTTCAACAATCTCCTCACCGCCGTTCTGGGCAATCTCGAGCTATTGAAGAAATATACGCAAGACGGCGATTCGCGGCTCAATCACTGGGCGAGCAACGCATTCGACGCGGCGAATCGCGGTGCGGTCCTAACCCAGCGTTTGCTTGTCTTTTCGCGCCGCCAGCCGCTTGAACCACGCGCCGCCGACCTCGTCGCGATGTTGGCTTCGATGTCCGACCTCCTGCGTCGTACGCTCGGCGAGAACATCGAAGTTGCGACGCATGTCGCGCCCGGCCTCTGGCCGGCGTTTGCCGACCTGAACCAGCTCGACAATGCGATCCTCAACATCGCCATCAACGCGCGCGACGCGATGGACGGCCACGGGCGATTGACGATCACCGCCAGCAATTGCCAAGTGACGGAGGAGGAAACTGGCGAAATCACGCCCGGCCAATATGTGGTGTTGTCGATTTCCGATACCGGCAAAGGTATTGAGAGTGACGTGCTCGATCGGGTCTTCGAGCCGTTCTTTTCCACCAAGCCGATCGGGCAGGGCACCGGTCTCGGCTTGAGCCAAGTCTATGGGTTCATCAAACAGACGGGCGGGCACGTCAAGATCGACAGCGTGCCGGGCCAAGGAACCACGATCACGCTCTATCTGCCCCGCGCTCACGTCGAAGAAGCGAGCGCGCTGCAACATGCCGACGCCGGGGAGAGCGCCGAGGAACAGGCGCAAGGAACGGTGTTGGTTGTTGAAGACGATCCCGATGTTCGTGCCTATTCGGCCGAGATCCTGCGTGACCTCGGTTATCGCGTACGCGAGGCAGGCAATGCCAAAACGGCGCTTGAGACGTTGCGAGAGAGCAACGATTTCGCGCTACTTTTCAGCGACGTCGGCTTGCCTGGGATGAATGGAACGGAACTCGCTGAAGAAGCGCGTCGACTGCGGCCGCAACTGAAAATTCTTCTTACGACCGGCTATGCGCAGGATGCGCTCATCGAACGCGGTAAGTTCGGGCAAGGCGTTCTGCTTCTGCCCAAGCCGTTCGCGCGCGCCGAACTTGCCGAGAAGATCCATCAGCTTCTAGCCCCGCGCCAGGTCGCAAGTTGAGCGGCGGCACTGAACCAGAGCCTCGATGCCGCCGCGCGGGCTTGCGTCGGCGCGGTTGCGCCGCCATTTTAGAGGCATGACCGACTACCCGCACCGCTCCGCGCAGCTCGACGTGAGCGCCGTCGGCCGCCTCAACGAACGGCCGCGCGAGATCTTTCGGCACATCGTCGAATCCTATCTCGCCAACGGCGCGCCGGTCGGATCGCGCCATCTGGCGCGCCTGCTGCCCATAACGTTGTCGTCGGCTTCGGTGCGCAACGTGATGCAGGATCTCGAGGAGCTGGGCCTGATTTATGCGCCGCATACCAGCGCCGGTCGGTTGCCCACCGAGCTCGGCCTGCGGTTTTTTGTCGACGCTCTGCTCGAGATCGGCGACATCGGGCACGAAGAGCGCGCCGAGATCGAGGCGCAGGTCCGCGCGGCCTCGAAGGAACAGGCGCTGGAAACGCTGCTCAGCGAGGCGATGAGCACGCTGTCGGGGCTGACGCGCAGCGCCGGGGTGGTGGTCACGACCAAGGAGAATCCGCGGCTCAAACAGATCGAATTCACCCGTCTCGATCCGGAACGGGCCCTGGCAATCCTCGTCGCCGCCGACGGTTCGGTCGAAAACCGCATCGTGCAGACGCCGCGCGACCTGCCGTCGTCGGCGCTGATTGAGGCCAGCAATTATCTCAATGCGAGGCTCGGCGGACGCACGATTCCGGAGGCGAAGGCGGCGATCGAAGCGACTCTCGAACTCGCCAAGGCCGAACTCGGCGAGCTGACGACGCGGCTCGTCGCCGCCGGACTTGCAAGCTGGGTCGACAACGCGAGCCAGGGCCAGCACTTGATCGTCCGCGGCCAGGCCAATCTCCTCGAAAACCTGACCGCCAGCGAAGACCTTGAGCGAATCCGCCTGCTGCTCGCCGACCTCGAAACCCAGAAGGACGTCATCGATCTCTTGAACCGGGCGGAAGGCGGGGAGGGCGTGCGCATCTTCATCGGTTCGGAGAATAAGCTCTTTTCGCTCTCCGGCTCGTCGATGATCGCCGCCCCGTTCCACGACGATCAGCGAAGAATCGTCGGCGTGCTTGGCGTCATCGGGCCGACGCGGCTCAACTACGCGCGCATCGTGCCGATGGTCGACTACACGTCGAAACTCGTCGGCCGCCTGCTGCATGGACGCTAGTCTTCGGCGCGGATTGCTTTCAACCTGTAGAGCGCCTCGAGCGCTTGGCGCGGCGTCAGTTCATCGGGATCGACGGCATCGAGCGCCGCGGTAAGTTTGGTCTGGCGCGGCGATTCTGGCGCGACATTCGCGCCGGCAAAGAGCGGTAGGTCGGTGAAGGGCCGCTCGACGGGCCTTTGCCGATCCGCCGCTTCGAATTCGGCAAGCAGCGTTTGGGCGCGCTCGACCACGGCGACTGGAAGACCGGCGAGTTTGGCGACCTGAATGCCGTAGGATTTATCCGCCGCTCCCTTGACGATTTCGTGGAGGAACACGAGGTCGCCCTTCCAATCCGCCACGCGGATGGTGAGGTTGACGATGCGACGCAAGTGCTTGGCAAGGTGCGTCAGCTCATGGAAGTGAGTCGCAAACAACGTTCGCGCCCGGTTCTTTTCGTGCAAATGCTCCATTACCGCCCAGGCAATCGCCAGTCCGTCGAACGTCGCGGTTCCGCGACCGATCTCGTCGAGGATGACGAACGAACGCGGCGTAGCTTGATTGAGAATCGCTGCGGTTTCGACCATTTCCACCATGAAGGTCGAACGGCCGCGGGCAAGATCGTCGGCCGCGCCGACGCGCGAGAAAAGCCGGTCGACGATGCCGATCTGGCAGCGCGCCGCGGGCACGAACGAACCCATCTGCGCCAGCACGGAGATCAGCGCATTTTGCCGCAGATAGGTCGATTTGCCGGCCATGTTCGGGCCGGTCACGACGGCGATGCGGCCGGCGTCTTTGCCGGAGAGATCGCAATCGTTGGCGACAAATGGCCTGCCCGACTGGGCGAGCGCCGCTTCGACGACCGGATGGCGTCCGGCTTCGACGATGAAGCGCAGCGAGACGTCGATTTCGGGACGCGTCCAGCCACGCGCATCGGCAAGTTCGGCGAGCGCCGCGGCGACGTCGATCGCCGCCATCCCATCGGCCGCAGTCTTGATCGGCCGTTCGGCGGCAAGAATACGGCCGGCAAGCCGATCGAAAATTTCCTTCTCGCGCGCCAGGGCCGATTCGGCGGCCGAGGCGATCTTTGTTTCGAGTTCGGTGAGCTCGGCGGTCGAGAAGCGCATCGCGTCGGCCATCGTCTGGCGATGCACGAAGGTCGCATTGAAGGGCGGCTTGAGGAGCCTCTCGCCTTGCGCCTGCGGGACCTCGATGAAGAAGCCGAGAAAATTATTGTATTTTACCTTGAGTTGGCGGCATTCCGCCAGCCCGCAGTAGCGGGCCTGCAATTCGGCGATGACGCGCCGGCTTTCGTCGCGCAACGCGCGCGTCGCATCGAGCGGCGCATCGTATCCGACGCGCACGAAGTTGCCATCGCGAGTCTTCAGCGGCAGATCGGAGGCAAGCGCCTCGACGAGCGCAACGGCGACCGCCGGATCGACGCCGCCCGCCTGCTTCGCCGAACCGGCAAGCTCGACGGGCAGATCGGCGCGCGCGCCAAGTTCCGCGGCGAGCGCCGCGGCGGCCAAGAGACCGTCGCGCAGCGCCGCGAGATCGCGCGGGCCGCTCCGTTGCAGCGAAAGGCGCGCCAGCGGCCTGGCCAGATCGGGCGCAGATTTGAGGCGGGCGCGTAGATCGGCGCGCAGAGACCTCTCTTCGCGCAGAAAGCCGACCACATCGAGCCGCCGGTTGATCTCGTCGGTCTCGGTCAGAGGCCCGGCGAGGCGCGCCGCGAGCAGCCGTCCTCCTCCCGGCGTCACAGTGCAGTCGATCGCGGCGAGCAGAGTTCCGTCGCGACCTCCCGCGAGCGTGCGCGTCAATTCGAGATTGGCGCGGGTCGGCGCGTCAATCTCCATATGCGCGTCGAACCGGATGCGCGTCGGCGGACTCAAGGCGGCACGCGCGCCGCGTTGGGTGCGTTCGACGTAGAAGATCGCCGCGGCCGCGGCGCCGGTTTCGGCGCGCGACAAATCGCCGAGTCCGTCGAGCGTGGCGATTCCGAAATACTCGAGGAGACGGCGCTCGGCGGCGGGACCGCCGATATCGCGGCCGATGGGCGTCAGCGGGAGCCGCATTTCACGGACGAGGCGCGCGAAGCTTTGCTCGGCGCATAGCGCTTCCGGTGCGACGATCTCGGCGGCCTCAATGCGCGCCAGCTCGGCGCCGAGTGCCGCTTCGTCGACTTCGCTCACGCCGAACGCGCCGGTCGAAATGTCGAGACTCGCAATACCGTAGACGGATTGGGTTTCCGAGTGACGCTGCCGGACCACCGCTACGAGGCAATTGGCCCGCCCCGGATCAAGCAGCTTCTCCTCGGTGATCGTGCCGGGCGTTACCAACCGCACGACATCGCGCTTGACGACCGATTGGTTGCCGCGCTTGCGCGCCGCGGCGGGATCCTCGATCTGTTCGCAGACGGCGACGCGATGTCCAAGCGCGATCAGTCGCGAGAGATAATCGTCGGCGCGCTCAACGGGCACGCCGCACATTGGAATGTCGCGCCCCATGTGTTTGCCGCGTTTCGTCAGCACGATGCCGAGCGCGCGTGAGGCGATCTCCGCGTCGGAAAAGAACAGTTCGTAGAAATCGCCCAGCCTGTAAAACAATAGGCAATCGGGATTGACCGATTTGATTTCGATGTACTGGGCGACGAGCGGCGTGGTCTTGGCCGCCGCCTCAGCGCCGTCCGGCCGATCGGCGGAGCGGTTCGGATCGGGGAACGGCGGATCGCCTGTCGCGCGCTGCATTCCGCGACATTAGCAAAGGCCGCGGTTCCATGCACGCGCGCGTCGTTGTAGCGGAACTTTGCCTGTCTCTTCGAGCATCGGCGCGCGGCCTGCACCGAAATTGCGATGCTTGTCACCGAAATATTATAGCCGCTGCGCGCTCCGCCGCTTGAACGTCTCTCATGCCGGAACATATGCGAAGGGGCTAAGGCCCGGGGTGGGGCGCTTCCTCTTTGGCCATGATCATCCTGTGGCGGGGCATCGTGAGCTTGGGTGGCAGCGAGGAACGCCACGCAACCGCCCCTGGCATCGACAAAGGAGGAAGTCATGGCTTTAGCAGATGTCGGCGCGCGGGGAGTTTCGAATACCGATCTGATACCGGAATCGGTGGCGGGCCTCGCCGTCGTTGTATTAACAATACTCGGTCTCGCCGGAGTAGCCCCGACGTTTCTGGTGGCGGTCGCCACGATCATGTTCGGCGTCGGTTTGCTGATCTATGGCGCCGCCGCGATCGCCGAGGTCGGCCGAATTTTCGCACGCAACAGCCAGAGTGAGAGCGCGGTTGAAATAGCCGCCAACGGCGTATCCACCATATTCCTGGCCGGCGCCGCGGGCATCGTGCTGGGCATCCTGGCGCTGCTTGGCAAAATTCCGGCGGACCTGGTCGCGATCTCGGTCATTGCCTTCGGCGGTGCGTTGATTCTCAGCAGCGGTTTCAACAAACGCCTACGGGTGCTGACGATCGACGCTTCGGAGGACCCCACGCTGACGCGTTTCATGCAGGACTCCGCCGCAGAATCGGCGGGTCTGCAGGTGCTTGCCGGATTGGCGGCGATCGTGCTCGGCATCCTGGCGCTTGCCAATGTCGCCGATCCAGTGATTCTCGTGCTCATTGCGCTCCTCGGGCTCGGATCGTTCGCGATCCTGTCGAGCGCTTCCCTGGCAACGGGCCTCGTGCAAACTTTCGGCAGCGCGAGCCGTAGGGGGCAACACTTCTCGGAGTGACATGGCCGAAGTATCGCAGCTTCGCGCAATTGCGGGGACGACGAATGAGAAGACCTGTTCGCCGTCTCCCTTTTGTTGGCGTCGCCGAGCTAGACGGCGACCTGTGCGCCAAGTTCGACGACGCGGTCGGAAGGAATAGCAAAGAACTCGGTCGCATCGATCGCCTGTTTGGAAAGTGAAATGAACAGATGGTCCTGCCAAGCGGGCATCTCCGAGGTCGGCGCGACCTTGATCGTGCGGCGGCCGAGAAAGAACGAGGTGGTCATGATGTCGAACTTGAGCCCTGACTTGCGCAATAACGCAAGCGCCGCCGGCACGCGCGGCGTCTCCATGTAACCATAGTGCAGCATGATGCCGGTGAAGTCATCCGACAGATTGACGATCTCATAGCGGTTGGCCAAGGGTACGCGCGGCGTATCCTCGGTGCGCACCGACATGATCCAGACGCGCTCGTGCAGGACTTTGTTGTGCTTGATATTGTGGAGCAGCGCCGAGGGCGCGACCTCGAGTTGATTGGTGAGAAAAATCGCCGTGCCGGGAACCCGCGTCGGTTTGGATTTCTCCAGCATGCGGATGAGGTCCTTTAGGGGGATCGAATCGCGCATCATCTTCTGCGACAGCAGCTTATTGCCGCGCACGAAGGTCCACATTACGACCATGGAGCAGCAGGCGAGCAGCAGCGGCACCCAGCCGCCGTCGACCACTTTCATGAGGTTCGCCGCGAAGAAAATACAGTCGATCAGCAGGAACGCCGAGACGAAAGTCACCGCCGCCCACAGCGGCCAGTGCCATTTTTTCCAGACGACCACGAAGGCGAGCGCGGTCGTGACCACCATCGTCCCCGACACCGCGATGCCGTAAGCCGAGGCGAGCGCGCTCGAAGTCTTGAAGAGGAGGACGAGGAGAACCACGCCGATCAGCAGCAGCTGGTTGATCTTCGGAATGAAAATCTGTCCCTCCTGCGTCTCCGATTTGTGTTGGATTTCCATGCGCGGCAGCAGCCCGAGCTGGATCGCTTGGCGGGCCAGCGAAAATGCCCCGGTGATGACCGCCTGGCTGGCGATCACCGTGGCGATCGTCGCAAGTAGAACCATGGGAAGCAGCGCCCAGGACGGGGCGAGCAAAAAGAACGGATTGGCGATCGCCGCTTTGTTGGAGAGCACGAGCGCGCCTTGGCCGAGATAGTTCAAAGCGAGCGCCGGCAAAACGAAGAACAGCCATGCCAATTGAATCGGCAGCCGGCCGAAATGGCCCATATCGGCATAAAGCGCCTCGGCGCCGGTCACGGCGAGAAAGACGGAGCCGAGAACGATAAACCCGAGCAATCCATGATCGAATAGGAAGGCGAGGCCGCGGAACGGATCGAAGGCAAGAAGCACGCGCGGCGCCTCCGGTACGTGAAGCGCGCCGAGCAGGCCGATCACGATGAAGAACAGCGCCATGAGCGGACCGAAGAAGGCGGCGACCCGCGCCGTTCCTCGACTCTGCACCGCGAAGACGGAGATCAGCACGACCACCGTCAGCGGCAGAACGTAGTCGGAGAAGACCGGCGTTGCGACGTTGAGCCCTTCCAAGGCGGAGAGCACGGAAATCGCCGGCGTAAGGATGGCGTCGCCCGAGAACAGCGCCGCGCCAGCCACACCCAAGAAGAAAATCGGCGCGGCGCGGCGGCCGAACGCCGATTGGGCCAAGGCCATCAGCGAAAGCGTTCCGCCTTCGCCCTTGTTGTCGGCCCGCATGAGAAACAGCACGTATTTGGCGGTCACGATGAAGAACAGTGCCCAGAGCAGCAGCGAGACCGTGCCGATCACGTTGTATTCGGTGGTACCTTCGTGGCGCGTATGCAGCAGCGATTCATGCAGCGCGTAGAGCGGGCTCGTCCCGATATCGCCATAGACGACGCCGACCGAGCCCAGCGCCATGGCCGCCAGACCCGCTTTCTTTTCCGTTGTTCCGTTGGGAATATTGCCGCCGTTGACCGCGGAAGCGGCTTTATCTTGCGCGGTCGACATTCAAAGATCCTTTAGTCCGCTGCAAACTCCCGGCAAGCAAGGCCCAGGAGCCCGCGTCGATCAGAGATGCATTGGTCTATTGCGCCGCGGCATATAGCGCTTTCTCTCGTGCGGGAGAAGAGCCCTTGAGACGCCCGCCGCACCGGCTGCGTTCCTCGAACGCGTTACCTAGGGAGCGCCGTTTCCGGACAGGAGCGCAGGCCGGAATTTGCGCGCCTGCCGGCGCTTGTTGGGCCGCCCTGAACCTGTCATTTCAGCGCAATGCAAGATCTTCCGGTCCGTGCCGTTCTGCCGCAGGTGCGCGCCGCTCTCGACATGGGCACGTCGGCCGTTCTTCTCGCCCCGCCCGGGGCAGGGAAGACGACACTCGTGCCGCTCGCCCTCTACAACGAGGCTTGGGCGCGGGGAAAAAAGATGGTTCTTCTCGAGCCGCGCCGGCTCGCGGCGCGCGCCGCGTCGGAACGTATGGCCGCAATGCTCGGCGAGACAGTCGGGCAGACCGTCGGGCTGCGGATGCGGCTCGCCTCGCGCGTTTCGGCCGAAACGCGCATAGAGGTGGTTACCGAAGGCGTTTTCACCCGGATGATCCTTGACGATCCGGCGCTCGACGGCATCGCCGCGGTCCTTTTCGACGAGTTCCACGAGCGTTCGCTCGACGCCGATTTCGGCCTGGCGCTGGCGCTCGATGCTCGGGCGTATCTGCGTCCCGACTTGCGGCTCCTCGCCATGTCGGCGACGCTCGACGGCGCCCGCGTCGCGCGGCTGCTCGGCGAAGACGCGCCGCTTATCGAAGCGCAGGCCCGCATGTTTCCGGTCGAGACGATTTATCTCGGCCGCGATCCCCGCGAGCGGATCGAGGCGGCGCTGCTGCGCGCCGTCCGTAAAGCGCTTGCCGCGCAAAGCGGCTCGCTGCTCGTCTTTCTGCCGGGCCAAGCCGAGATCGGGAGGCTCATCGATCTACTGAAGGAAAGCCTACACGACCCGGAAATCGAGGTTGCGCCGCTTTACGGCGCGCTCGACCGCGCCGCGCAGGAGTGCGCCATCGCGCCGAGCAAGCCGGGCAAACGCAAGATCGTGCTGGCCACGTCGATTGCCGAGACTTCGCTGACCATCGAAGGCGTGCGGGTCGTCATCGACTCAGGGCTGTCGCGCCGGCCGCGCTATGAGCCGAATCGCGGCCTGACGCGGCTGGAGACCGTGCGCGTCTCCCGCGCCGCCGCCGAGCAGCGACGCGGCCGGGCAGGACGCACCGGGCCCGGTGTCTGCTATCGGCTCTGGGAAGAGGCGGGCAACGGCGCGCTCGAACCTTTCACGCCGCCGGAAATTTTGAGCAGCGATCTCTCCGGTTTTCTACTTGATTGCATCGGCTGGGGCGCGCGCGATCCGGGTCGCGATCTGCGCTTTCTCGATCCGCCGCCCGAGCCTGCGTTGAATGAAGCGCGCGCGCTGCTCGCCGGCCTCGGCGGGCTCGATGCCGAAGGCGCGCTGACGGATACGGGACGCGCCATGCGGCGGATCGCGCTGCCGCCGCGCTTGGCCCGCATGATCCTTGCGGCGAAAGCCAACGGCGCGGCAGAACTCGCCGCGGAAGTCGCCGCGGTGCTCAGCGAACGCGGGCTCGGCGGCGACGATCCGGATCTCACGCTGCGCATCGAGCGATTTCGCAAGGACGGCGCGCAGCGCGCCGAAGACGCACGGCGTCTGGTCAAGTCGTTTCTGCGGCAAGTCGACGTCGCCGACGGCGCGCGGAGCGATCCGGCGGCGGCCGGCCGACATCTCGCGGCGGCGTTTCCCGACCGTATTGCCAAGGCGCGCGGCAAGAGAGGCCAGTTCCTGATGGCGAACGGCCGCGCCGCGGGCCTCGCAGCCCACGAACCGCTAGCCCGCGAACCCTATCTCGCCGTCGGCGAGATTGCCGGCAGCGCCGCCGCGGCGCGCATTCTTCTTGCAGCGCCGCTCAGCCTCGACGAGATCGAAACGCTCGCCGCCGAGACGATCATTACGCTTGAGGAAATCAGTTTCGATGCGCGGCGCGGAGAAGTACACGCCCGCCGCCAGCGCCGGCTCGGCGCGCTCGTCTTGAACGAGCAAAATCTGGAGGCAAGCGGCGCAGCGGCGGCGCGCCTTCTCGCCGAAGGCATCGCGGCATCGGGTCTCGAACGTCTGCCCTGGACCAAAACTCTATGCCAGTGGCGCGACCGCGTCGCTTTCCTGCGCCGCAACGAAGGCGAAGTCTGGCCCGATCTCTCGGACGACGCTTTGCGCGGCAGCACGGCCACGTGGCTTGCGCCTTTCATCGAGGGCAAGAGGAATCTCGCCGAGATCGCTGCTGCGGATCTCGAAGCCGCACTGCAGGCTCTTCTGCCCCGCGATTTGCAGCGCCGCCTCGACGCCGAGGCGCCGACACATTTTAAGACGCCGGCCGGCTCGTCGATCGCGCTCGACTATGCGCAGGAAGTCGGCCCGCTGCTCTCGGTGCGCGTGCAGGAACTTTACGGGCTCGCAACGCATCCGGCCGTGGCGCGGGGCAAGGTGCCGCTCACGCTAGAGTTGCTCTCGCCGGCGCAGCGGCCGATCCAGCGGACCCGCGATCTGCCGGGGTTCTGGCGCGGCTCTTGGGCGGCGGTCAGAACCGAGATGAAGGGCCGCTACCCCCGCCACCTCTGGCCCGACGATCCGACCGGCGCGCTGCCCACGACGCGGGCGAAGCCAAGGGGAAGGTAAAAAATCGCGGAAGCGGCCTAGTTTCGATTTCGACCAAGGCTCGTGACCGATTGTTGGCGAGCTCAACGACAGAGACGACCCGAAAGCGGACGTTCGAAACGCATCATTCATGGCTATGGATTTTCAAGTGCGTTGAGCACGCGAACTAATTGCCGGTCGGGGGAAGCGCCGGCCAGCGGTAATCTGGAAGTTGCAGCGTGTCGACGATATCTCTTCCGAACGTAAGCCTGGCAAAGCCCGGGAATGAGAACGCCTTTATCACTTGATTGCGCAGGAACAGACCCCATCGGGTCTTCGGCGCAAAGGCGGCGGCAAAGCGCTCGGCCCCCCGCTGCTTCGAGCTGGTATAGGCGCGCAGGAGTTCCTCGTATTTGCCAAAGGCCTCCTCGTGCCGTCCGCCTGCCTTGGCGAGTTCGCCCGCCAATACGTAAGCGGAGATCAGGGCCAAGGCTGCGCCTTGCCCAGCCATCAAAGATACACAGAATGCAGCGTCGCCCACGAGCGCGACGCGGCCTTGCGACCAGCTTTCCATCCTGATTTGGCTGACGCGGTCGAAATAGAGGTCTTGCGTACGGTCCAGCTCGGCAAGGATGCACGCGCATTCCCACTTCCCTTCGCCAAATCTTTCGTGCAACAGCGCTTTCTGCGCCGGCAAGTCGAGCATCACCGGTAGGGGAACGGTGCCGGCAAAAACGAACAGAAACAGCGTTCGATCATCGTGCAACGCAAAACGTCCGAGCATTCGGCCACGCTCGCTATAAATCACATAGACTTCTTCGTCGCGCGGACGGTACCCGCAGACCTCGAACGCTGCGACCATATAGCCGAGCTGCTTCTCGAACCGACCCCGTCGCCCGAACGCCAGCCTGCGAACGTTCGAATGCAGGCCATCGGCGCCGATCACTAGACCAAACCTGCGCTCGCCAGCGCGCTTGAATTGGACCCGCACGCAGTCCGCGCGTTCTTGAAGGCCGACGATCTCATCGCCGAATATCGATTCCGTCGTGCCTTCGATTTTCTCGAACAATAACCGGGAGAGATCGCTGCGCCCGAGCGTCACAAAACGTCCGCCGGTCAACTCGCGGAAGACCTTCGTCCCAAAACCCGCTACACGTTTGCCCGCGTCGTCGACAATCCGCATCTCGCGCATGTGATAGCCGATACGATCGATATCCTTTGCGAGACCCATGCGCTCCGCGATGTCGTAGCCGAGGCCCCAGAAGTCTATGACATAACCGCCGGTGCGCAGCGCAGGCGCGAGCTCGACCAGCGTCGGCTCGAACCCCGCCGCTTTCAGCCAAAAAGCAAGGGCCGGTCCGCCAATTCCCGCACCAGAGATCAGCACGGTTTTTTCATTCATCGGAGACGGCTAGCATGTGCAGTGCTCGAAGCAAGAATCTAGGTTGGCTGCGGTTGGCGCACGGAAATTCGGAGCCGAGGCGTTCGCAATGCGTTGGCGATTGCCCTTGCGTTCTTCTCCCCCTATAAGCCTCCCCGCTGGCCCAATCCGACACCCCTGGAGGCGCGGGCCGTCTTCTATAAGGACACCGCAATGGCCGAGACCAAAACGCTCGCGGCCACGGTGCGCAGCGGAGTAGGCAAGGGGGCCTCCCGCAGCGTTCGCCGTGCAGGCCGCATACCCGCCGTCATCTATGGCGGCGGCGACCCCGCCCAGCCGATCTCGCTCGATTACCGTGAGGTCAACAGACTCATCTACGCCGGACATTTTCTGACGACGATCTACGAGATCGAGGTGGGCGGCGCCAAACAGCGTGTCATCCCGCGCGATTATCAGCTCGACCGAATCGAGGATCGTCCGCTTCATGTCGATTTCCTGCGGCTGCGGCCGGGCTCGACGCTGCGCGTCGCGGTGCCCGTGCACTTCATCAACCAGGACGCTTCGCCGGGGCTCAAGAAGGGCGGCGCACTCAACATCGTGCGCCATACGATCGAATTGAAAGTGCCGGCGGACGCAATTCCCGAGGCGGTTATCGTCGACTTGAGCGAACTCGACATCACCGAATCCGTGCATATTTCGAAGGTGACGCTGCCATCGGGCTGCCAGCCGACGGAAACGCGCCACGATTTCACGATCGCGACGATCGCCCCGCCCGTCGCGTTGGTGGAAACCGAGGCTCCGGCCGCCACTACTACTACGGCCGCTACGCCGGAAGGTGCGCCTGCCGCTCCCGGAGCGCCTGCCGCGCCCGGAGCAGCGGCTCCGGTCGCCGCCGCTCCCAGCCCGGTTGCACCGCCGGAGCCGAAAGGCAAGTCCAAGAAATAGCGGGATTTGCCTGAAAAGGCCGCTAAGATCCCCGCAGCCGGGCGCGGCAACGCGACTTCGGCGCCCGCCCATTCGCAGCCGGTACTTGGGATGAAGCTTTTCGTCGGCCTCGGCAATCCCGGCCGCGCCTATGCCGGCAATCGGCATAACATCGGCTTCCTGGCGATCGACGCCATTCTCCGCCGCCATCCCTTCGCACCGTTGCGAGCGCGCTTCCAAGGGCAAGCGGCGGAAGGCACGATCGGCCGCGAACGGCTGATCGCCTTGAAACCCGAGACGTTCATGAACGATTCGGGGCGCTCCGTCGGCGATGCGGCGCGCTACTATAAGATCGACTTGCGGGATATCGTCGTCTTCCACGACGAACTCGATCTCGCCTCCGGCCGGCTCCGCGTGAAGATCGGTGGCGGCAATGCCGGGCATAACGGACTGCGCTCGATCAGCGAGCATATCGGCAACGATTACCGTCGCGTGCGGATCGGCATCGGCCATCCGGGCGACAAGGACCTCGTCCACGATTACGTACTGAGCAATTTCGGCAAGGCGGAGATGGATTGGGTGACGGCAATCTGCGAGGCGATCGCGGCAAACGCCGAATTCCTTGCCGAGGGTCAGGACGCGAGCTTTCAGAACAAGATCTTTTTGGCGATGCGGGCCTCGGGCCTGCTGCCGGACGACGCCGCCGAGCAGACGTAGCCGGTTGCTCGGGCCACCTCACTCCTTCGACGCGGCCGCTTCGCGGGCTGCTCGGGGCGAGGGAGAACTGGCTGATATTGCGCGTAAAACCCCCATGCTGAGGAGGCGCCGCGGGGGCCGTCTCGAAACGCGCGGGTTTCAGTCTCGCTTGGCGATTGAGAGACCCTGGCGCAATTGCGTTGGCGCGAGGCGGCGGCTATGACCGGCGCGCTGGACTATATGATGACCGAAGAACCTGCGATCACCCCCCAACTCGTCGCCGGCCACGGGCTGAAACCCGACGAGTACCAGCGCATTCTCAATCTCATCGGCCGCACGCCAACGTTCACCGAGCTCGGCATTTTCTCGGCGATGTGGA
>JASHSW010000011.1 GCA_030038595.1 Methylovirgula sp. | reverse complement strand
CCGACGATGATCGGGCCGGCGCCGATGATCATGATGGTCGAGAGATCGGTCCGCTTGGGCATGCCTCGGATCCGCGTCGGCGCGGGCAAAAGAACGGGCGCTGGGAAGAACTGCCCGACCGCGTAGACTAAAATCGCCGGAGTGGGAACCCCAGGCGCGGGATCAGGACAAATCCACCGCGTAGCGCTTCAGATCCTCCAGCGCGCAATAATCGAGCGCGCCCTCATGGGTGGCGCGCAGCACGACGCGAGGCATTTTGCCGGCCTCGAAAGCCTCCTGCCAGCGCGGTGCGCAGAGGCACCAGCGGTCGCCCGGTTTCAGGCCGGGGAAGTCGAATTCCGGTACCGGCGTCGAAAGATCGTTGCCGCGCGCCTTGGAGAAGGCGAGGAAGTCCGCCGTTGCGATAATGCAGACCGTATGGCTGCCGACGTCCTCGGCGGCCGTGTCGCAACACCCGTTGCGAAAATAGCCGGTCACCGGATCGAGCGAACAAGGCTCGAGCGGTTCGCCCAGCACATTGCGGGCGGGTTTGCGGCCGCCGCCGCCATTGCCGGCTCGAAACATGGATCCTCCATCAGGCGCGCTACCGCGGCAAACCAAAATCAGGGACCGGCCCGCAAGCGGACCGGCGGCGCCTTTCGCGGGCTTCGCAATGTTTTCTCGCCACTCTGTGGCTTGGCCGCAACAGACGCGGCGATGCGCCTTTGCTATATATTTCGCGCTGACGACCTGTATAGCCGGCCGGGGGGCCACGGCTCAAATCGCACAGGCCGAGGGGAAGGCAAAAGCCCGGTTCCATCCGAAGATGGACCGGGCTTTTTTGCCGGCCGCAATAAGCGAAGTTCCCGCTTGTGGTCGGGCGGTCTCATAAAGGCATTACCGCGGGCGGATTACACCAAGCTTGCACAGAAGCGCTGGATTTTGCGGCAGGCGTCTTCGAGAACTTCGGTCGAAGTCGCATAGGAAATGCGGAAGTTCGGCCCGAGCCCGAACGCCGAGCCTTGCACGACGGCGACGCCTTCCGCCTCCAAGAGCGCCGCGACGAAATCTTCGTCGCTCAGGATCTTCTTGCCTTCCCGTGTTTTGCGGCCGATCGCCTCCGCACAGGATGGATAGACGTAAAACGCGCCTTCCGGCGATGGACATTTGAGATATTTCGCCTGGTTGATCATCGAGACGACGAGATCGCGCCGCGCCTCGAAAATCTTGCGCCGCTGCGGAATGAAGTCCTGCGGCCCATTGAGCGCCTCGACCGAGGCCCATTGGGCGATCGAACAGGCGCCCGACGTCTGCTGGCCCTGCAACATGTCCATCGCCTTGATGAGCTTGTCGGGGCCGGCCGCGTAGCCGATCCGCCAGCCGGTCATCGCATAGGCCTTGGAGACGCCGTTCATCGTGAGCGTCCGCTCCATCAGGTTCGGCTCGACCTCGGCCGGCGTGACGAAGGTGAAATCGCCGTAGGTCAGATGTTCGTAGATGTCATCGGTCAACACCCAGACTTGGCGGTGGGCCAGCAGCACGTCGGTCAGCGCCTTCAATTCGGCGCGCGTATAGGCGGCGCCGGACGGGTTCGACGGCGAGTTCAGGATCAGCCATTTGCTTTTGGGCGTGATCGCCTTGTCGAGATCCTCGGCCTGCAGCTTGAAGCCGTGCTTCATCTGGGTCTCGACCGCGATCGGCGTTCCGCCGGCAATCGCTACCATGTCCGGATAGCTCACCCAATAGGGCGCCGGGATGATCACTTCGTCGCCGGCGTTGAGCGTGGCGAGGAAGGCGTTGAACAGGATATGTTTGCCGCCCGTGCCGACGATCGTCTGCGACGGTTTGTAGTCGAGCCCGTTCTCGCGCTTGAACTTGGCGGCGATCGCTTCGCGCAGCGGCGCAATGCCGGCGACAGGGGTATATTTCGTCTCGCCGCGCTCGATTGCTTTGATCGCCGCCCGTTTGATGTTGTCCGGCGTGTCGAAATCCGGTTCGCCGATCGACAGCGAGATGATGTCGCGCCCAGCGTTTCTCAGATCGCGCGCCTTCTGGGTAACCGCAATGGTGGCGGAAGGTTTTACGCGCAGCAAAGCGTCGGAAATGAAAGCCATATGCGGGCGTTCCTGTTGGGGGGCGTTGCGGCGCGAAACATAATTTCGCAACTGCGAGAGAGCAACCGAAAAAGCCTGATTGCCTGAAGCGGTGCGCCGCTATTCCGCGGGCGCACCTTGAGCCGACGCGACGGCGCGGGGTTCGCCGACCAAACCGCGCCGCGTCAAGACCGCGATGGCGACCAACGCGATGAGTGCGCCCGCCAGCAGGTCGCAAAGGTAATGATCGCCGTTGCTGGGCGCGCCCAGGATCAATGCGGCGTTGACCGCCAACAGCGGCACGACGATGCGCCGCATCGGCAGCAAAGCCCAAACGGTGATGAAGGCAAGCGCGGTATGGAAGGAAGGAAAGGCGACGAGTCCGCGCAAATCGGTGAGCGGCAGGAGACGCATCGCGCCGCTGCGCAGGGCGAGGACTTGCGGAACGGAATCCCAGCCGGCGCGCGGGTCGGTGAAGGCGGGCAGCAGATTGTCGGGGATGGCGTAATAGGGATAGGGGCCGAGGGTCGGGAAAATCGCCGCGATACCGATGACCGCCGCCGCGGTGAATGCGAAGAGCGCAAGGAAGGCGCGCAGCCGGGCCAACCGTCGGGTCATCGCGAGGCCGACCACCACAATGGCGATCTGCAGCATCGAGGTGTCGTAACAAAGCTCCAGCAGCCGAGCCAGGCGCGGCCTTCGCACGAGATAGGCAAGATGCGCCTGAAAATCGAAGCCGAGGGCTCGATCCGCCGCCGCGAATACGGCGTCGTAGAGCGGCCGGTCGAGCGCCAGGCTGAGATAGCAGAAGATCTCCAGAACGAGCGTGAAGAAGATCAGGAAAGCGGCCGCCTCCGCCAAAGCGGCGATGATCGCGTCAGGTCGCAGGCGCAGATAGACCCACCACAGAATGCCGAGTGCGCCGAGAATGGCGGCAATCCTCACAAGCGGCATGGCGGGAACGCGAAAACCCGCCGCCGGAACCCAAATGCAGTCCGCCACAGCGATCGCAATGGCCAGTATCCATGCCCAGCGCATCGGCAAGCGCATGTCGGCAACGGCATTTCGATTTCCGGGCATTTCGTTGCACCCCTTGGCGCGGGGCAATTTGCCTCGCCAAAGTGCAAAAATTCATAAAGCGGCACGACCAAACCGGCTGCCGTTCGAGAACGGCGTTGCCGCGGGTTTGGCTATGCAGCCGCTTGCCTGCGCCGGCCGGATTGAACCGAAGCGCGGGCGACGCAAGGTCGATTCGAGACGCGGGAGAATTGCCGCGCTGAATCAATCGCCTGACCGTTACGAGCCCTCGTACCGACCAGCGGATTGCTCGCTTGTCGCGAATTCCGACACGTTGTTTTCACCATAGGCCACGGAAATTTTTTGTTTGACGTGGCTCGAAGAATGCCGTTAATGCGCCCTCTCCAGGTTCCGCAAATTTTTGATCCAACCGTCGTCGCGGCGCCTGCGCAAACGCCGCGCAACGCTGGCGTGGCGATTTTAAGCCTCTGTTCTTGCTGCGAATCTGCGGACGGAACCCATCGCGCCGAAGCCGCGTTCCTTTGTGCACGGTGATGGATCGAATTCACCGAAAATTGAGCGATGCGGACCTGGAAGACGCTGGGCATCGCGACTATTTCGCAACTGTCAATACAATCTTCCGGGTCCCAGAAACTTTTCCTGAGATTGTTGCGTTAGAGTCACGCATAGGATTTTTACCTCGGTCGGCGATTGATTGAGCTGCGTCAACCCGCGTCGCGTTTGTTTCTGCTGAATCTGGGCTGAATCTGGGTGGTGCGTAGAAAAAGATCGTCTCGAGGACGGGTGCTGGAGGGAGTTTCCAATGTCGATTGCCGATCATTTCGATCATGCACCGGATGCTGGTTTCGTCCGGTCCTATGATTCGCAGGCGGCTCGCCGCCAGTTTCAGGTTTCGCTCGTGCTCATTCTGATTTTGAGCGTGGCGGCCTTTGCCCTTGGTCTCCTCGTCCGGTTCGACGATCCGGGCGGGAACAACAACGCGCCGCTGCCGGTGCATCAGGTGCATTTCGCCGGCAACCTGGCGGATCTTCGAGGTTAAGCGCCTTTCCGGCACGGCCGGAAAATTGCGCAGAAGGGTACCACGACCCCCGATGCCCCCGTAGGGTGGTCGTGCTTGGGCCGCGCTCCTAAAAGGACGCGGCCCTTTCTTTATCGGCACGACAGAAGACGGACGACGGAGGACGGATGCGCCGTATCATTGCTCTTGTCCGTCTTGCGTTCTCTGTCATCCGGTAAATCCTTCGGTAAAGGGACTGCCATAGACTGGCGATATGCGTGCAGCGCAACCTTTTGGCCGGCGCGGCGGGCCGGCAAGTTCGACCGGCTCCAGCGCCGCGGAATTTCGATCAAGCCGCAGCGATGCGCTGCCGCCCGAACTGCTCGCCACGATCCTCCAGTCGCCGCAACGGAACGGGTCGGCCGAGCGGCCGAAAGTCCACAAAGTGAATTGGTCGTTTCGCGGCGCCGTTCTTGCCGGGCTTGTCGCCGGCCTGTTGAGCGCCGCGGCCAAAGCCACTTCGGTCCTGGACCTGGGCGGCGTTCTCGGCGCGGTTCCGCTCGGCGAGGCAAAAGTGCCCTTGGCGGTCGCCTTGGCCGCCGCCGGACTTTGGGGCGGCGCCCGCTCCGGCGCGCTGGTCCTCCTCGTCGCCCACTACCTGCTCAATCGTTTCGGCAAGACGAGCTATACCGCCTATACGCTGGCCGGCGCCATCGCCTCTCTGGTCTACGTGTTCGGTGCGGAATTGCTTGGATTCGCAGCCATTCACGCGCTCACCGGCGACGTCCTGTCCGGCGCCGCGGCGGGCTTTTTCTACCGCCTCTTCGCGGCGACGGAGCGCAGCGCGCCGGGCGAAACGTTCTCCTCCACCGAGCGTTGAGTGGAACGATTTTCTTGTGGCAAGCGTCACGATGTCCTCTCTACAAGCGCGCGGCGTTTGGCACACTGGCTTCATGCCGAAACGCTTGAACGCCGCGATCCTCCTCGTGCTTTTGCCGATTGCGACGGCGCGCGCCGACGGGCTCTTGGACCGCGTCGCCAACCGCGAGCCGGCGCCGGTATCGGAAGACGACGGCGGCAGCGTTCTCGAACGCGCCGCCTTCGTCAAATCGCATCGCGACGATTTCTCCTTCCGCCTGCCGCTCAAATGCTATTCCTCCTGCACCTTGCTGCTCGCCATTCGCGGCGCCTGTGTCCAGCCGGGAAGCCATCTCTATTTCCATTCCGCCACGGTGGACGGGCGCCGTTCGCCGCGTTGGGACGCCTATGCCATGGGCTTTTACCCTGCCCCTGTCCGCCACTGGGTGGTTGCGCATCGGGCGCTTGCAAGCCTGCGTTTCACGGCATTGGATTGGCGTACCGCGGCCCATCTCGGCGTGCGGGTGTGCGACTAGCTTTAGGCGAGCCCGTTCGGGCCTTTGATCGGTCGCGGGGAGCGCCCATATATTGGGACCATGCCGAAAGACCCGCGTCGCGCTTCCCGCTCCAAAGCCGCAAAACCTGAGCAAAGGCCACTCGGCGAACATCTTGCCGCTTTGCTCAATCCGGCGCTGAACGCCGCGACGGGCTTTGCCGAGGCGCCGGCTGCTTTCCAGGATGTCGCCAGAGGGTTCGGCGGCGTCGAGGCGACGGTGACCTCGCTCAAGGATCTGCTCGAGCACGGCGATCCCAACCTGCGCGGCAAGGCCCCGTGGACGCCGCACCGGCCCCCGCGTCCGGAAAAATCCGAAGGCGGCATCAGGTTCAATCTCGTCGCGGATTACGAGCCGCGCGGCGACCAGCCGACGGCGATCGGCGAACTCGTCGCCGGCGTGCGCGCGAGCGAACGCGACCAGGTTCTGCTCGGCGTCACCGGCTCGGGCAAGACCTACACGATGGCGCAGATCATCGCCGCCACGCAGCGTCCGGCTTTGGTTCTCGCCCCCAACAAGACGCTCGCCGCACAGCTCTACGGCGAGTTCAAGAGCTTCTTTCCGGAGAACGCGGTCGAGTATTTCGTCTCCTACTATGACTACTATCAGCCGGAAGCCTACGTGCCGCGCACCGACACCTATATCGAGAAGGAATCCTCGATCAACGAGCAGATCGACCGGATGCGCCACGCCGCGACGCGCGCGCTGCTCGAACGCGACGACGTGATCATCGTCGCCTCGGTCTCCTGCATCTACGGCATCGGATCGGTCGAAACCTACACCGCCATGACCTTCACCTTGAAGACCGGCGAGCGCATCGACCAGCGCCAGCTCATCGCCGACCTCGTCGCGCTGCAATACAAACGCTCGGGCGGCGATTTCTATCGCGGCCTGTTCCGCGTGCGCGGCGACACGATCGACGTGTTTCCGGCCCACTACGAGGACCGCGCCTGGCGCATCCGCTTCTTCGGCGACGAGATCGAGGCGATCGCCGAGTTCGATCCGCTGACCGGCGAGAAGACGCAGGATCTCGACTT
>JASHSW010000096.1 GCA_030038595.1 Methylovirgula sp. | reverse complement strand
TAGCGAAGATCTTGCACTTCACTTCTTCATTCTCCGCGGCGGCCTCGATGACGAGATCGCAATCGGCGAAATCGTCGTAGCCCAGCGCCGGTCTGATCCGGTCCATCGCCGCGACGCGTGTCGCCTCGTCGAGCTGCTTGCGCTCGACGAGGCGGGTGAGATTGCCGCCGAGCAGCGCGATTCCGGCGTTGATCCGTTCTTCGGAGATGTCGTTAAGTGCGATATGAATGCCCGCGACCGCGCAGACCTGGGCAATTCCGGCGCCCATTTGGCCAGCGCCGACGATACCGATTTTGTTGATTTCCGCCATGCGTCTCGTCCGAGAAACGATCGTCGAGCCGCGATCGTCCGCGACGGGCTCTGCAAGGTGGGCGTGTAATGGTCCCGGCGAGGCAAGTCAACGCGAGCCGGCGCAAGGAGCACGGCACTTCGCGGTACTTCTCCGGATCGGCGCTCAGCCGCTGAAATGCAGCGGGATGGTGAAATTTCCGCCAGGCACGCCGGCGGGCGGCGGGGGCACCGGATTGGCTCGGCGCACCGTAGCGACGGCCGCCTGGTCAAGCAGGGCCGAGCCAGAACTGCGCGCCAGCCGGGCACTCGTGATGCGGCCGCCGCGATCGACCGAGAAGGCCACTACGGCGGTGCCGCTCGCCGGACGCGCCGGCTCGGGATATTCCTTGACGCTACTGATCCGCTCGACGATCTCGCTGCGCCACGATTCGGCCGCTTGACCGTTAAACCCCGGTGTCGGGGCCGCGGATTTCACAGCATGCGGCAAATTGGTGCGCGGCCGCGCGCGTTGCGGCTTGCGTGTGGCCTCGTGTTGCACGGGCTTGGGAGGCGGCGGAGCCATCATTACTTCTGGCTGCGGCGCTTCGACCAGGTCCGGCGCGACCGGCATTTGCACGGTCTGCTGCGGTTGCTCGATCGGCTGCGGAGGCGTCTGCGGCTGTACTTGCTGCGGTTGCGGCGGCGTCTCCACCTCTTGTTGCGGTGGCGGCGCGACGGCGATCGGTGCAAGATTGATCATCACCGCGTCGGGCGGATTGCCGGGCGGCATCTCCGATTGGCGTACGAGCATGAAGGCGATCACCAAGCCGACATGCGCGGCAAGCACGACGAGCGCCGCGAAGCCCCAGCGTCGCAGACCGCTGTCTTCCCGCCGCGGCAGGATGGTATCGGCGAACATGCTCATGGCGCAGACGACGCGGGCGTTCCCGAAGGAGGCGCCTGGCCGGCGTCGAGGCCGACGAGCGCGATCTTCAGATAGCCGGCCTTGCGCAGCAGATTCATCATGTCCATCACCGATCCGTACGCGATGGTCTTGTCGCCGCGCAGAAAGATTCTTTGATTCTTATCGCCGCCGCTCGCCGCATCGAGCGCCGCCGCCAAACCATCCTGTGAAACCTGCGCATCGCCGACGCTCAGTGTCAGGTCCGGCTTGATCGTCACGAAGATCGGTTTGTCGGGGCGCTGACTCGGTTGCGCGGTCGAGGCCGGAAGATCGACGTTGACGTCAACCGTCGAGAGCGGAGCTGCCACCATGAAGATGATGAGCAGCACCAGCATCACGTCGATGAATGGCGTGACGTTGATCTCGTGAGCCTCGTCGAGATCGTCGTCGCTGGTGGTGAGCTTGACGGCCATCGGCGATCACTCCGCCGAGCGGCGCATGCCGATGACGCGCCATTCTTCCTCCGGCATCGCCGGAGTGCCGCGGTCGAGATCGCGCGAGACGTGGCGGAGGATTTCCGCAGCCGCGTCGGCCAGCGTGGCGCGGTAGGAACCAATGCTGCGTGCGAAATAATTGTAGATGATGACCGCGGGTATGGCCGCCACCAACCCGAAGCCGGTGGCGAGCAGCGCCTGTGCGATGCCCGGCGCCACGACCGCGAGATTGGTCGTATTGGTCTTCGAAATCCCGATGAAACTGTTCATGATGCCCCACACCGTGCCGAACAGGCCGATGAAGGGCGAGGTCGCCCCGATCGTTCCCAGAATGCCGGTGCCGCGGTTCATCTGCCGGCCGGCGCGCGCTTCGATGCGCGCGATGAGTGCCGCGGCACGCTCCTTGATGCCGTCGGCGTCGAGATTGCCAGAACGGTCGACCTCGGCGGCCGCCGCCTCGACCATGCGCACGATAGCGCCCTTCGACGCGCCGAGCTCTTGCTGGGCGGCGTTAAGGCTCGAAGCGCCGGCAAGGATTGCAAGCTGCCGCCCGGCGCGCCGCTTGGCTGCGACAAGCTCGATGCTCTTGGCGAGAAAAATGGTCCACGTGACGAGCGAGGCCAGCGCCAGCCCAATCATCACCACTTTGACGACGATATCCGCCTCGAGGAACATGCCCCACGGCGAGAGATTATGCGGCAAGAGCCGCGCCGGGATGGGCGCGTTATCGGCGGGCGCCGGCAGCGGCGTCGAATCGGCAGGCGCAGCGGCTGGCGCCGTGGCGACGGGCGAAGCCGGCACGCCTGCCGCGGGCGATGCCGGCGTCATCGCGCTCGGTGCGGCAGCCGCGGCGGTCGTCGCCGCAGGCTGGAGCGGTTGCGCTATTGTGGGCGTCGAAACGGGCGCCGCAACCGTATTTTCTTGCGGCGGAGCGGATTGCGCAAATCCCGGAGAGATGGTCAGCACGCCCACCAGGCACAAGGCCGGCGCACATAGTCTGGACAGCAAAGCCGTCGTTCGATACTCGCTCACAAATCCTCCACATCCTACATTGCCGCGTTGGCCGCCCTACGCCGCGCGATCGATTTTCTGGAAATGATTGCCAGCCGGATCTTGAATCGTTTTGACTTCGGCTCCCGGCAACAGACAGAGATCGCGATCTTTGTCAACGCTGACATGGGCCGTGGCGTGGGTTTACGCCGCGACCATCATAGCCCGATCCACTCTTTCGCGCGTGTTTCAATTTTTCCCGGCGCGACCCGGGAATTTTGCCATTGCATTCGCGAGCGCAGCAATTCCGTCGCGAGTCAGGCGAACAGTTTGTCGCCGATGTAGCCGCCCGGCTGCGCCCCCGGCGGACACGCAAAAATACCGCTTCCGACGTGCGTGGCGAATTGATTCAGCGCGTCGATCTTCGAGAGCGTATCGAAAATCTTGATGAAGCCGGTGCGCGGGTCGCGCTGGTAGCAGATGAAGAACGTGCCGGCGTCGTATTCGATGCCTTGCCGCCAGGGCGGCCAGCGCTCGGCGGTGAAGCTCACGCCGTTATTGTAGGAATAGCCGCGGCGGAGAATCTGCGCGCCGTCGTTGCTCGCCGGCGCGGCAAGCCGAACGTGGGCATTGAGCGGGATGACGCTGTTGCCGTCCTTGTCGACGGCTGCGAAATCGAACGGGTCCGACTCGTTCTTGGCGCCAAGCGGTGCGCCGGAATATTTGGAGCGCCCGATCGTCGCCTGCTGGAAGCCGAGATCCATGCGGTCCCAATGCTGGAGCGCGATGCGAATCCGCCGCGCCACGACGTAACTGCCGCCGCGCATCCATTCCGGTCCTTCGCCGCCGACCCAGACGAATTTCTCCATCGCTTCCGGGGAAGAGACGGGCGGATTGAATGTGCCATCCTTGAAGCCCATCAGATTGCGCGGCGTCTTTCCGGCGGAATTCGCGAAGAAGCCGGACTGCGCCCAGCGGATCGACACGAATCCCTCGCCGACATGCGCCAGCTGGCGAACCGCATGAAATGCGACTTGCGGGTCGTCGGAACAGGCCTGGACGGAAATGTCGCCTCCGGTTTGGCCTTCGACCAACTGCTCGCCGGCGAAGCGCGGCAGGTCGATGAACGCCTCGGCCCTCTTGCTCTTGAGTCCGTAGCGGTCCTTACCGTCCTTTTCGAACAGCGTGGGACCAAACCCAAAGGTGATCGTCAGCCGCGAGGCAGGAAGATCGAGCGTCTCGCCGCTGTCGTAGGCCAGTACGCTGGCCGGCTGGCCGGCTGCGGCGCCGCCCGAGGCGAGACGTGCCGCGGTCTGCGTCCATCGCCGCAGCAGCGCGACGATGTCGTCGAGCTTGTCGGTTTGCAGGTCGAACGCGGCGAAATAGGTTTGGATCTGCGTCGGCGCCGTGGCGATCCCGCCTTGATGCGGCCCGAAGAACGGCTCGACCTTGTTCTGTGCGGGCGCCGGACCTGCCTCCACGGAAGCGGCGGCAGAAGCGCTGCGCGCAACAAGACTGCCGCCGGCGACGGCGCCGCCCGCCGCGACGAGAAAGCCGCGACGGGAACTCTGCAGAGAACTGCGCTTGTGATCATTATCCATTGCAGATCCGGTCCTACTTTAGCGGCCCGACGCCGGGCAAGCTTGCCGCACGCGCGCCATCAATGCGCCAATGCAAGCTCGTTGACGTCGTCGTTGACATAATAAAATCCCTTGCCATTGAGTGTCAGCGCGATGCCAAACAGGTCACCGCTGCCGGGCGGCGACTGCGCTTTATCGACGTTCACCCAGCGTGCCGCCACCTGCTCGTGCGTCGCCGGATTGACCTCGACGACCTCGCCGTTCAGCGCGTTGATGACCAGTAGATTGCCGTTCGGCGCCATCGCCATCGCCAACGGCCGCTTGAGCATGCCGTCTTTGGTAATCACCGTGCCAGTTCCGGCGCTGTCCCTGCGGGTGAGGGCCAGCGGGATCGCGTTGACGCTGTTGCCGATGGCGTCGGATACGTAGAGGGTGCCGTTCCTACCGAGCACCAGTCCGGTCGGGCCGATCACAAAGACGTCTTTGTCCGGTTTTTCCGAGAATCCGCTGCCAATGACCGTTTCGCTCTCGATGGTCGGCGGTCCTTTCGCGATCGCCAGTTCGAAGCGAACGACGCTGGCGTGATCCGAACCGCCGGAAGGACGCGGACCCGCGCCGATGTTCGAGATGAACAACGTGGCGCTCTGTCCGCGATCGACGACCGCCATATTGCCCCACGGTCCGTTGATCTTCGTATCGGCGAGAGCCTCGACGAACTTGCCGTTCGAATCGAATACGATGAGGCAGCCCCGGCCGGCCGTCTTCATCGTGCCGTCGTCGGACGGCAGACTGCCGACGATGACGTATCCAGATCTGAGCATCGTCATGGCCGTCGTCATGCCGACGCCGCCCGGGCATTGCGCGAGGTGGCGCGGCACCGAGGCGAAGAGCGTGATCGCTTTCGAACCGGCGCTGTAATCGACGATCGTCGTGCCGAGGCCTTGAAGATTGTTGTGGTCGTTGAAGTTGTCGATGAGAACGTCGCCTTTCTTGATCTTGCCGATCGAGAGCGGCGCGACGACCACGGCATAAGGATTGACGTCGCCGTTGTCGGGAATGGTCGATACCAGCATCGTCTGCTCGCGCAAACCCGCGAGGAAGTTCGAATCCTCGGTTGCGGCGCCGCCCGCGACAAACGCGGCAGTAAACAGCGCGGCGGCGGCGATCGCGACGCCAAACTTGGATTTTCGCATGCCTATTCGGCGAGCCCACATTGCAAGTCTCCTCGTAACTCTCATCGCGCTCATGTGTGCCTGAGGCGCCTCAAAACGAGATCGTCGTTCGAACTCCGAACACGGCCTCGTCGTGGACGAGCTGCGTCGGTTGCAGCGGGTTCACGATTCCGCCGCCGGGATTGAAGATGTATTGAAAGTCGGGCTGCAGCTGCCACCAAGGCGCGAGCTGAATCTGGTAGAATGTTTCGACGAACGTCTCGGAACTACGGATGGGAGAAAGCGCGCCGAGCGGCGCATAGTAGGCGGTCGCCTCGTCATAGGCGCGTGTGCCGTAGGAAATCTGGCCATAGCCGAACCCGAGACCGACGATGTCGCCGTCGCGGCCCTCGAACGGCGCTTTCAGGGTTGCGCCGCCGTTCGCGCTGAAGCTGACAAGATTGCGGTCACCCGGGGCGCCCATGACCCTGGCAAAAATCGACACGGCGCGCGCCGCTGACGGGTCAGGTTGATAGACCACCTGATCGAAGATGCCGTAGATGCTGAAATTTCCGAAGTCTTGCGCCGGAATGCCGTTGCTGGCCGGGCTGGCGAGCGAAATTCCGTTCGTATCGTATTGCTGATCCGGGAACGGAGCCGTGTCGTACCAGAAGCCGATCTTGTAGGTGCCGGGTAATCCTTTGTTGTCCGCCTTGACGACCTGCCCGGCCGAGGGCTGATTCAAGGCATATTGTAGTTCGCCGATGACCAGTGCGCCGGTGTTGAGGTTGAACTTCACGCCGCCTGCCTCGGGCCCGAACGTCTGCGGATCGTCGTTGAAGGAGCCGCCGGGCGGATTATCGTCGAAGACGCCGAGAAGGCCCGTCACGTTCGGCGCTATCTGGCCGTGAATGCGCGCGCCGAGCGACGACAACGGATAGGCCGGCCCGCCTGCGTAGAGATCCTCGGACGGCACCAGCGGCCAGCCCATCATCGTATTAAAGAAGAGCAGGGAATTGGCGCTCGTGATGAACTCTTGATCGAGACTTTGCTGGCCGACCTTGATGTCGAATGCGCCGTTGTTGAAACTTTGCTGATACCAAAGCTCCCAAAGGCGGGTCGATCGCATCGCCTCGAGGCCGCTCACCGACTGCAACACGAGCAGGTTCTCGGTACTGAGATCGTCGCCGTGGATCTGAAAGGCGCTGACATTGAAGAGCCCGCCGGCCCAGCCGAACGCCTTGCTCGTGTCGAGTTGTACGGTCGGCGTCGTCACTCCGTCATAAGCTGCGCCGCGGCGGATGCCGCCCGTCGCATTGCCGAAGACCTCGCTTTCCTCGTAGAGCGAGAAGGTGATGCCGTATTTGCCAAGCCAGGTCCGCAGTCCCCCGGCATCGCCGAGCAAGGTCGTGCGCGACGAAGAAAAGAGCCCGGTCGTGAAGTCCGGCTCTATCGGCGCCTGGTCGCTCGGCGCCGCCGAAGCCGCCGGCGCAGGTTGGCTGGTTGGGGCGGCCGCTGAATCTGCGTAAGCGCTTGAGCTCAAGAGGAGCAGGCCAACGACGGAGCCAATCGTCTTCCACCGGAACACGGGCAACGTATGCCGCTCACGATCGTATGTTCCCCGACCAGCCATCACCATCTCTGCTTGGAACGATTCAAATATACAGAAGCAATCTGCAAGACATCGCGAGGCCAATGCTGGTATGTCGAAGTTTTTCTCCGGTCAACATCGCGGTCGAAGAAGATAATTGTTCTAAATCAAAACAGGAAAGCTACTGCACATCGAACATTCTACACTTCACGCGCAAAGTGCGAGAAAGGCCGGTTCGACTTGCCGGATGCAAGCAAATTCTCCGTGTCGATGTACGCGGCGACGAAGTTCCGATGCGAGCCGACGCGGCCCGCGGGCGCCGCTGCGTTGGGCAACAATCGTTGGACATCGCTACGTGGACGACAAAGGGGCCAACTCGGCAGCCCTGCCGAAGTGATGCACGCGCAGATCTGCCCGAAGCCGCATAGCGCCTTTCGTCATTTTGCTGTACGTCAATTCTCCGAAATCTTCGCTACGATAAGCAGCGTTAACCACCCGAAGCTTTGCCTTGCGAGCGAACGTGTATTGGTTCAATCTCCCGCAAGGCGCAAGGAACGATCTGGCTCAGCCAAAGTTGAATCGGGCCGGCGGTTTCGGGTGCGTGCGGCAAAGTGTGCCGCAGGCTTGCGTTTGGTGCCGGAATGCGCGGCGGCTCGTTCCGCGCCGAGTTGAGGAGGTGCAACGTGGCACCGCGTGCAAACT
>JASHSW010000095.1 GCA_030038595.1 Methylovirgula sp. | reverse complement strand
CTCCTTTTCGGCACGCAACGCCCGAACGTGTTTGCGCGGGCCGGGCAGCGGCCGCCCTCTCGGCGTTTTCGGCTCGGCTTGCGCATGTCTCGGGCGTGGGCTTCGCGCCGCGCCGGGCCGGGGTTGCGGCTTTGCCTCTTGCGGCACCTCGATCGGCGCCTCCAGATCCGCGCCCGCTTCTTGCAAGAGGGACGGGCCGAGTTGATCGCGTAGCACGCGGGTGCGAACTTCCTCCATTCCGCCTTTTGGAAGATCGCCGAGCCCAAACGGGCCGAAGGAGATGCGGATCAGCCGGTTGACGGTAAGACCCAGATGTTCGAGGACGCGTTTGATCTCGCGATTCTTGCCCTCGCGCAGGCCGATCGTCAGCCAGCAATTGGCGCCTTGCAGACGGTCGAGCTTGGCGTCGATCCCGGCGTAGCGGACGCCGTCGAGCGTGAGGCCGCCGCCGAGTCGATCGAGACTTACCTGGTCGATCGTGCCGTTGGCGCGCACGCGGTAGCGCCTGAGCCAGCCGGTCGCCGGCAGTTCGAGAATGCGCGCCAGGCCGCCGTCGTTGGTCAGCAACAGCAAGCCTTCGGTGTTGATATCGAGCCGCCCGACGCTGACGAGCCGCGGCGCTTCGGGGTGGCGTTCACCGAGGTAATCGAAGATGGTCGGCCGGCTCTGTGGGTCTTTATGGGTGGTGACTAGGCCGTGCGGCTTGTGGAACAGGAAAAGCCGCGTCCGTTGCCGCTGCGCCAGCGGCTGGCCGTCGACGCGCACTTCGTCGGCCGGGCCGATGTTGACCGCCGGGCTCGTCAGAAGCTTGCCGTTGACGGCGACACGCCCTTCGGCGATCCAGGCCTCGGCGTCGCGGCGCGAGCAGAGGCCGGCGCGGGCCATGACCTTGGCGATCCGCTCGCCCGGGTTCTCCGGCTCGCCGCGCGTCGGTTTCCTCCGGCGGTTGCGTCTTTCGTTGCGCATGCGGCTTGATAGCAGAACGGTTGGAAGGGAGCGAACCCGATATGTCGAAGCCCAATCCCATGGCGGAAGCGCTTGCCGAGGCGGCCGCCGCAGGGCGGCGCGGCGAAGTGCCAGTCGGCGCGGCAATCGTTTGCGGCTGCGAGGTCATCGCACGCGCCGGCAACCGGACACTCGAACGGAAAGATCCGACCGCGCATGCCGAGCTTCTCGCCATTCGCGCCGCCTGCGAAAAGCTCGGCACCGAACGGCTCGTCGATTGCGACCTCTACGCGACGTTGGAGCCTTGCGCGATGTGTGCCGCGGCGATCTCCTTGGCGCGCCTGCGCCGCCTCTATTGGGGCGCGCCCGATCCGAAAGGCGGCGCGGTCGAGCACGGACCGCGGTTCTTCGCGCAGCCGACCTGCCATCACGCGCCCGAATGCTATGGAGGAATTCGCGACAAGGAAGCGGCCGAATTGCTCAGGACCTTCTTCGCCGAACGGCGATAGCTGCGGGAACAATTGCGCTCGCGCGATAATTATCCGAACGAGAGGTTGCACTGTGCGCAAGGGCCGCGCGCTTGCACTACTTGACAGGAAACCGCCCGAAGCCCACAAGAATGTGCATGTGTTTGAACGCGCGGGATGGACTGTTCGTCTTCAATACCTTGCGTTGATTCAAGTACTTATGCGGATAACCTCAGCCATCGACGGATCGGCATGACACACGCCGCGACTGTATCGGAAACTGTGGCGCCGGCGGAAAACAAGCCGAAGCTGCGCATCTTTCTTTGCGCGCCGCGCGGCTTTTGCGCCGGCGTGGTGCGGGCGATCGACGCCGTCGAACAGGCGCTGCGCATCTATGGTGCGCCGGTCTACGTTCGCCACGAGATCGTTCACAACAAATACGTCGTCGAAGGCCTCAAGGCCAAAGGCGCAATCTTCGTCGAAGAGCTCGACGAGATCCCCGACACGACGAAGCCGGTGATCTTCTCCGCGCACGGCGTGCCGAAATCCGTCCATGCCGAAGCCGAGGCGCGGCATATTTTCGCGCTCGACGCGACCTGCCCGTTGGTGACGAAAGTGCATCGCGAAGCCGAGCTGCATTATAAGCGCGGCCGGCAGGTGATCCTCGTCGGCCACGCCGGCCATCCGGAGGTCGTCGGTACGCTCGGGCAGTTGCCGAAGGGCTCGATCCTCCTGGTGCAGACGCCGGAAGACGTCGAGAAGCTCCAGAACGTCGATGAAGGCAATCTCGCCTACGTCACACAGACGACGCTGTCGATCGACGACACGCGCGGTATGGTCGATGCGCTGACCCGCCGCTTCCCCGACATCATCGGGCCGCACAAGGAAGACATCTGCTACGCGACGACCAACCGCCAGGAGGCGGTCAAACGCATCTCGCCGATCGTCGATGCGATGATTGTCGTGGGCTCGTCGAACTCCTCGAATTCGCAGCGGCTGAAGGAAGTCGCCGAGCGCTCGGGCTGCAAGCTCGCCCGTCTCGTGCTGCGCGCCGACGACGTCGACTGGGATCTTTTCAAGAATGCCTCCTCGGTGGGCATCACGGCCGGTGCCTCGGCGCCGGAAGTCCTCGTGGAAGAGATCATGGACGCTTTCGCGCAGCGTTTCGAACTCGACGTCGAAATTGTCTCAACGGCGGACGAAAGCGTATTTTTCCCGCTGCCGCGCCAGCTGCGGCCGTCGGTGGTCAGCGATCCGGCAGACCTGCTGGAATCCGAGGAGCAGGACATCGGCGTCCACGACGAGT
>JASHSW010000094.1 GCA_030038595.1 Methylovirgula sp. | reverse complement strand
GTTTTCGGCGTCCCCGCCGAAGGAAAACCCTTGGAATCCGTCGCTCAGCCTTTGTCGTCGGAAGGCGAGTGAGAGGACGGCGCGTGGCGGCGTTTGGGTTTGGCGCGCGGTCCTTCGACGAGCCGCACGATGCCGCCGCGCAAGGTGCGCACGTCCTGCTCGGTCATGTTCATGCGGTGAAAGATGTTGCGGAGGTTCTGCTGCATCACCGGCCGTTTGGCGAGTGGCCGGAAGAAGCCGGTGCGCTCCAATTCGCTTTCGAGATAGGCGAAGAAGGAAAGCAGCATTTCGCGGGAGGCGGGTGGCGAGCGCTCCGGCACGGCAAACGGCGCGCCGCCGTCCAATGCTTTCCGCCATTCGTAGCCGACGAGCAGCACGGCTTGCGCGAGATTCAGCGACGCATAGGCGCGATTGACCGGAAAGGTGACGATCCGATCGGCGATCGCCACTTCTTCGTTGGAAAGCCCGGTGCGTTCCGGCCCGAAGAGCACGCCGTGTTTGTCGCCGGCGGCGATCCGCGCCGCGATTTCGGGCAGGGCCTCGGCCGGCGTGAGGACGGGCTTCAACTGGCCGCGCTCCCGCGCCGTGGTTGCCGCGACGCCGTGCAAATCGGCGACCGCCGCTTCGACGCTTGCGAAGAGTTTGGCGCTTTCGAGAAGATGTACGGCGCCGGCCGCCGCCGCATAGGCACCTTTCTTCAACGCGCCGCTGCGCGGCCAGCCTTCGCGCGGATTGACGAGGCGCAGGTCCGACAGCCCGAAATTCGCCATGGCGCGCGCGCACATGCCGATGTTCACTGCGAGCTGTGGGCGCACCAGGATGACGGCGGGTCCGCCTTTGAGGCTTTTGGCAGTGTGATTTGTACCGGCGCCGGTCATTTCCCGTTCGCTCTTGCCGTCGGACCGGTCGCTTCTTCGACGAGCACCGCGGCGGCTTCGGCGAGAACCGTCTCGCGCGCTTCTCCATAGATCGGCTCGCGGCCGATTTCGAGCAGCACGGGGACGGCGAGCGGCGAGACGCGGTCGAGCGCCTTATGCAGGATTCTGCCCCGGACGCGCGCCAACATCACCGCGAGGCGCGGCAGATCGAGAAGGCCCATCGCCGCGTCGGCGCGAGTCGCGCGCAGCAGAATGTGGTCCGGCTCGTGGCGGCGCAGGACGTCGTAGATCAAATCGGTCGAAACGGTAATCTGCCGGCCGGTCTTCTCGCGGCCTGGAAAATTGCGCTCGATCATTCCGGCGACGATCGCGCAGTTGCGGAAACTGCGTTTCATCAGCGAGGATTCCTGCAGCCAAGCTTCGAGATCGTCGCCCAGCATATCCTCGGAGAACAGATCGTCGAGCCTGATGCGCCGGCGTTCGATCGCCGCGCCGATGTCGGCGGTGCCCCAGACGCCGAGCGCATAATCGTTGGCGACGAAGCCGAGCGGCTTCAAGCCGGCGCGTTCCATGCGCCGCGTCAGCAACATGCCGAGCGTCTGATGCGCGAGCCTGCCTTCGAACGGGTAGGCGACCAGATGAAACTTGCTGCCGCGCGGAAACGTCTCGACGAGCAGATGGCGGGGCGGCGGCAAAGCGGAGCGGCGCATCTGGAGATCGAGCCATTCGGCGACGGGCGTCGGTAGGCCCCGCCATTCCTTCGGATGCGCGACGAGCTCGCGCACCCGCGCCGCAAGGTAGGTCGAGAGCGGAAACTTGCCGCCGTCGTAGGAGGGAATCTTCGGCGCATCGGCGGTGACGCGCGAGACGAGCGCCTCGTTGTCGACGATGCCGCGCAGCGCAAGGATTTCGCCGGCGAACAGAAACGTGTCATCGGGCGCCAGCGTTTCGAGAAAATATTCCTCAATGTGGCCGAGCATGCGGCCGCCGCGCCGCAGCGGCCCGGTATAGGTCTCGCCCGGCACGGCGGCTTTGCCGCGCATGAGGCGTACTTGCAGCATATCGGCTTCGACGATCGTTCCCACGTTCATGCGATAGATCTGCGCGACGTGGCCGTTGGCGACGCGCCAGCTCCCGTCCTTGCGTTGCTTGATCTTGGCGAAGCGTTCGTAAGAAGAAAGCGCGTAGCCGCCATGCGCGACGAAGGCGAGCGCGGCATCGAAATCGGCGCGCCGAAGTCCGCGATATGGTTCGGCTGAGATAATCTCGCGAAAAAGATCTTCGGCCAGAAACGGCTCGGCGCAAGCCATGCCCAGGATGTGTTGGCAGAGCACGTCGAGCGCGCCATCGCGCGCCGCCGCCGTGTCCTGCGCGCCGGCATAGACGGCGTCGACCGCGGCGCGGCATTCGAGAACTTCGAATCGGTTCGAGGGAACGAGGACGGCGCGCGACGGCTCGTCGAGGCGATGGTTGGCGCGCCCGATCCGTTGCAGCAGTCGGCTTGCGCCTTTCGGCGCGCCGATGTTGACGACGAGATCGACATCGCCCCAATCGACGCCGAGGTCGAGCGTCGATGTACAGACAACGGCTTTGAGCCTTCCCTGCGCCATCGCGGCTTCGACGCGGCGGCGCTGGCCGACATCAAGCGAACCGTGATGCAGTGCAATCGGCAGGCCGTCCTCGTTCATCCGCCACAATTCCTGGAATACGAATTCGGCGAGGGCGCGCGTGTTGACGAAAACGAGCGTCATATGCGCGGCTTTCACGAGCCCATAGACCTCGGCGAGCGCGTGGCGGGTCATGTGTCCGGCCCAGGGCAGTTCCTCAGTCGTGTCGAGAATCGACAGGTCGGGGGATGCGCCGGCGGGTGCCTCGATCAGTGAGGCCATGCTGGGACGCGCCACCAGCCAGCGGCGTAATTCGTCCGGATCACGCACTGTCGCGGAAAGTCCGGTCGCCTTCATTTGCGGCGCCAGCGTGCGCAGCCGCGCCATATCGAGGCTCAAGAGATCGCCGCGCTTGGAAGCGACGATCGCATGCAATTCGTCGATCACGACGCGCTGCAAATCGGCGAAGAGATGGCGCGCGTCGGCGCTGGCGAGCAGCAGCGCAAGCTGCTCGGGCGTGGTCAGCAAAATCTGCGGCGGATCGCGGCGCTGGCGTTGGCGTTTCGACGGCGAGGTGTCGCCGGTTCGCGTCTCGACGCGGATCTTGAGGCGCATCTCGGCGATCGGCGTCTCGAGATTGCGCGCCACGTCCGTGGCGAGCGCCTTCAAAGGCGAGATGTAGAGCGTATGCAGCCCGGCGGGCGCATTGCGTCGCTCGAGATCGACGAGGGTCGGCAGAAATCCGGCCAGCGTCTTGCCGGCCCCGGTCGGAGCGATGAGAAGGACATCCTGGCGCGCCTTGGCCCTTTCGAGCAGTGCAAGCTGATGCGCCCGCGGCTCCCAACCGCGCCCCGCAAACCAGTCTGCGAAACGCGACGGGAGTGGTGATTCGACGAGCTCAGCCTCATACACGTCAGCCACTTTTGCCCTCTTCGGCGACCAGATCCTTGCGGCTCACCTTGCCGATTGCAGTTTTGGGCAGCGAGGCGCGAATCTCGATTACTTTCGGCATCTCAATGCGTGATAGATAGTCTCTCAGGAAATGCAGCAAAGCGCTCGGCGTGGCGTGCGCGCCTGGGCGCAGCGTGACGAAAGCTTTAGGCGCCTGCCCGCGATAGTCGTCGGGAATGCCGATGACCGCGGCCTCGGCGACGGCGGGATGCTGGTGCAGCGCCTCTTCGATGACCCGCGGATAGACGTTGAACCCGCCGCACAGGATCAGATCCTTGATCCGGTCGACAAGATAAAGGTAACCGCCTGCATCGATATAACCGACGTCGCCGGTGCGCAGTGCGCCGTCGATGAAAACCGCCTCCGTCTCCTTGGCGTTTTTCCAATAGCCGGCCATGATCTGCGGCCCGCGCAGGCAGATCTCGCCTTTCTCGCCGACCGGAAGAACACGCCGCGGATCTTCGAGCGAACGGATCTCGACTACCGTGCCGAGAAGCGGAAATCCAACCGAGGTGTTCCTGTACTCGGCATCGAGCGGATTGGCGCTGACCACCGGCGAGGCTTCGGTCAGGCCGTAGCCCTCGACGAGCTTGCAGCCGGAGAGTGATTCGAAGCGCTTGCGCACTTCGAGCGGCAGCGGCGCGCCGCCCGAAATGCAGTAATTGACGGAGGAGAGATCGTATTTGCCGTCGCCGACGCGCGCACTCAGCGCCGCAAACAGACTTGGCACGCCGGGCAGAAGAGTCGGACGCTTCTCGGTGATGATCGCCAGCGCCTGATGCACCTCGAAACTCGGCAGCAGGATGATTTCGGCGCCGATCGAAATGCAGAAATTCATTCCCGCGGTCATTCCGAAAACGTGGAACAACGGCAGGATCAACAGGGCGCGTTCGCGGCCTGGCGTCAGAACAGGCACATGGTGGCCGATCTGCGCGACGTTCGCCGACAGATTGGCATGGGTGAGCATGGCGCCTTTGGCGACGCCGGTCGTCCCGCCGGTATATTGCAGCACCGCGACATCGGCGACGGGATCGATTGCAGCCGGTTCGATCGTGCCGCGCGCCGCAAGGAGCGTTCCGAAGCGGACGTGGCGGGAATCTTCGCGAATCTTGGCGAGTTCGGCCGACTTGAAGAGGCGGAACAGAATTCCTTTCGCGAGCGGCAACGCCTCCTGCATCGAGCCTACAACAACGCATTCGAGGCAAGTGTTGCCGAGCATAGAAGCGATCTTGGGATAGATCTTCTTGACGTCGAGCGTCACCATGATTGTGGTGCCGGAATCTTCGATCTGCTGGGCGATTTCGCGCTCGACGTAGAGCGGGTTGAAATTGACGACGATTCCGCCGAGCTTCAGAATCGCGAAATAGGCGATGACGGAATGGGGCGTATTGGGAAGGCAAAGCCCGACGCGCGTGCCGTGGCGCACCCCGAGCTTTTGCAGGCCCAGCGCGGCGCGATCGACCTGCCGGCCAAGCTCCGCATAGGTGAATTTTCGGCCGAAGAAATCGATGGCCGGACGATCGGCAAAGCGCGCCACCGCGGCGTCGAACAAGCGCGGCAGGGAAACGGGCGCAAGGGAATGCTGTTCATCCGGCTTCGCAGGCATGCGGCCAGTCTAGAGCAGGATCGCGTCGGGCGGAATCGATCCTGACGCGGATTGACACGATCGTGCCCGCAATCCGATTTCGTAGATGCGAGCGGCGCCCTCAGGCGGCGTGCGAGGTCGGTTCCTGGGTGAGGACGGCATAGAGCGCCTCCGGATCGCGCGTTGCGCGAAGCTTGGCGGCGATCGCCGGATCGCGCAGCACGCGGGCGATCCGCGCCAGGGCCTTCAAATGGTCGGCGCCGGCCGATTCGGGCGCAAGCAGCAGGAATACGAGGTCGACCGCCGCTCCGTCCGTGGCGGCGAAATCGACCGGTTTCTCGAGCCGCGCGAAGACCCCGAAAAGCAGTTTGCATTTCGCAAGCTTGCAATGCGGAAGTGCGATCCCGCTGCCGATTCCGGTCGAGCCGAGCCGTTCGCGCTGCAGCAGCGCGTCGAAGATTTCGCGCGGCCTAAGACCGGAAATGCGCGCCGCCCGCTCGCTCAATTCCTGCAGCACCTGCTTCTTGGAATTGACCCGCAGCGACGCGACGATCGCTTCGGGACTTAACAAATCGGTGAGCCGCATGGTTGAAAGAACGTCCAATTTCCGAACGCTCGAAGGATAAGCCATGGGTGTGCCGCGAAGATGAAGGAGGCCTTGCGCCTCGTGTTGCGGATAGCGGTTATGGGTGTCCGCTCGACCTGTCTTTGCGGCGGCGTTTGGAGCGCCGCAGGCGAGCCTCGATCCGAACCGCGGCCTTGTCGAAACTAGAATACGCGTCTTGCGCCGCGGCCTCGGCCTGCAAGGTCAGCCCCGAATCGAGGTGTACCGTGCAGTCGGTGTGAAAACCGGAGCCCTCTCGTCCAATGATGACACGGCCACCGGTCGGCTCCGCCGAGAATTTCAAGAGAACCTGATCGAGACGCGCACCGACGTAGGTGCGCAGCGATTCGCCAATATCGATGTTCTTCCCAGAGACGCGCAATGACATGGCTCTCTCCAGTCCACTGACGTCGCCCCCCGACGATCCGCTTCTTGCAAGCGGCATCCACGGTTACAGCGTCGCACGGCGAAGTCAATGGGCGAGCGGGCGGGGTCGGAGCCCATGGACGAGCTTGCGCTTGCCTGGCTGTTTGCCCAAGTCGTGCGGGCGCGCCCGGTTTCTCCGTTGTGTGGAAATATTAAAGAGGAAGGCGCTTTGTCTCTTTTGCACGGTCTCTTTCGCCGCGTGCCTCAATGCACCGCTTTCAAGCGCCGCCGTTCCACGGAGGAAGGAATCCGCAGGCTCTCGCGATATTTGGCGACGGTGCGTCTGGCAATATCCACGTTCGACGACTTGAGCCGCTCGACGATCGCATCGTCGGACAGAATGTCGTCGGCGCTTTCGCGGTCGATCATCTGCTTGATACGGAAACGCACGGCTTCGGCCGAATGCGCGTTGCCGCCGTTGTTGGAGGCGATCGAAGCGGTGAAAAAATATTTGAGTTCGAAGAGGCCGCGCGGCGTAGCGATGTATTTGTTCGAGGTGACGCGCGAGACGGTCGACTCGTGCATCCCGATCGCGTCGGCGATCGTCTTGAGATTGAGGGGCTTGAGGAATTCGACGCCGCGCGCGAAGAAGGCGTCCTGCTGGCGTACGATTTCGCTTGCCACTTTGAGAATGGTCCGCGCCCGCTGTTCGAGGCTCTTGGTAAGCCAATTGGCGCTTTGCAGACAATTGGACAGGAAAGACTTGTCGATGTCGTTGGCCTTCGATCGCGTCACCCGCATCGCATAGACCTGGTTGACCAGCAGGCGCGGCAGGACGTCCGCGTTGAGTTCCACATGCCAGGAGCCGTCGGGAAGCGGGTAGATAATGACGTCGGCGATGACCGGCTGAAGTACGCCGCCTCCAAAGGCACGCCCTGGTTTCGGATCGAGCCGGCGAATTTCCTTGATCATGTCTGCGACGTCATCGCCGCTGACATTGCAGAGCCGGCGCAATTTTGGGTAATCGCGCTTGGCGACCAGGTCGAGATGCGCGACGAGCGTCTGCATGGCGGGGTCGAAACGATCCTTCTCGCGCAGCTGGATGGCGATGCACTCGGCGAGATTGCGGGCGCCGACGCCGGAAGGCTCGAAACTTTGGATGAGGCCCAGCACTTTTTCCGTCCGCTCGACCGACGTGCCGAGCCGGTCGGCTATTTCCGCTGCGACGTCGGTGAAATAGCCGGCGTCGTCGATCGAGTCGATTAGGCTTTGCCCGATCAGCCGATCGACGGGGTCGGCGGTCGCCAGCCGTAATTGCGCGACGAGGTGATCGCGGAGGCTCACCTCAGCGGCGACATAGGCTTCGAGATTGGCTTGCTCCGCGTCGTTCTGCGAAGGCGCCGGGGCGCCCGACCACGAGGTTGCGGAAAGCCCAACGCCTTCCGCGAATTCGTGGTGTTCGCGCGGCGTCGGCGGCGGCCCGTCGTCGAAGGCATTGGTAAGTTCCGTGCCGAGGCTTGCCTCAAGGCCGCTGCGGTCGGTCGCAAAGGACTCCGAACTCCATTCGGCCTCGCCGACATCGTTGAAATCGGCCGCGAACGGCTCGTTGGCTTCGCCATTCGTCTCCGCCGCCGCAGGCGGCGGCTCGCCATCCGGCAGGTCGTCGGCGCGTTCGAGAAGCGGGTTGCGCTCCAGCTCTTCCTGGACGAAAGCGGCAAGCTCCACGTTGGAGAATTGGAGAAGCTTGATCGCCTGCAGGAGCTGCGGCGTCATCACCAGGGCTTGTCCCTGGCGCATGAGGAGCTTAGTGGTGAGCGCCATTACGCTGCTTACGACCCGCACTATGGCGGCCGCGGCAGACCGCGGCCCGTTTCTTGCTTGCGGCGTATTTATAGCATGCGCGACGCGCTTGTCCCCCGCTTTGTTCGGGAAAAGCGAAGTTATTTTGCCCCGCAGGGAGGGTTTTGCTCGGTCGCCGGGCGTTCAACGGCGGTCCGGCTCCGTTACCGGTTCCTGGTAATCGACCCCCACCAGATAGAGGCCCGCGGCCGGTGCAACCACGCCGCAGCGGGCCCGGTCCTGCGCCTCCAGCGCCGCCTGAAGGTCCGCTCGGCTCCATTTGCCGGCCCCGACATGTTCGAGCGATCCCACCATGGAGCGAACCTGATGGTGGAGAAACGAGCGGGCGCTGGCATGGACCTCGATGGTATCGCCGA
>JASHSW010000093.1 GCA_030038595.1 Methylovirgula sp. | reverse complement strand
GGATGCGGCCGCATCGGCTCGCCCTTCAGGAAGGTCTCGGGGAGGTGCTCGGCTCCTGATCCTTGCTCCCGAACCGCAATATTCATGCGCAGTCCTCGCTTTCAGGATGCTCGTTCTTCGATACATCGGCTTGCGCCGAAAGTCGATCCTTGCGACGCCCGCCTTGCAAAGGTTGGAAGCAGCCCAAATGCACAGCGAACGATCCGGAATTCAATCATCTATCGCGCCGCTCCTTGCAGCGCGCCGCGCGGCGCCGCGAGGTCCTTTTCGTAGATGCGGTGGACCTTGTCGATCCGGGCGCCGGAAAGTTCGATCGGGCGGCGCATTCCGAGATTATCCTCCAGAACCCAGCCGAATTCGACGTGTTCCATGCTGGCGTAGCGGCTTGAACGGCGCCGGCATTCTTCGATGAACGCGAGGATGACGGCGCCGCCCGCCGCCTTGCGATGCAAGGCGCGGCGGACGCCGAACAGGCAGAGCCGGCCCGATTCGAACGGATGGCTGCGGATCCTCGCGATCAGCCGCGGCAACCCGAACGGGAAAAGCCTGCCGTCGAAATCGGCGGTGATCTCGTGCAGGTTCGGCAGAACGATGCCGAACGCTTGGCCGGCGCCGTCGAGCTCGACGATAAAGCCGCCCTCCCGAGGCATCACGTATTTCAGTGCATCGGCGGTCGACATGAACTCGTCGTAGGTGAACGGCACGAACCCCCAGTTCTCGCTCCAGGCGTCGTTGAAAATATCGACGATGAGCGCCGCCTCCGTCTTCATCGCCTTCAGGTCGATGTCGCGGATCTTCAACCGATCGCGCCATTCGGGGCGCGCGATAATGCCCGGCCGCTCGACGTGGTCGGCGGCGGTGACGTCGTAGCGGTAGGAGATGAGGTCGCGCGCCTTGCGGTAGCCGCGACGCTCGAGGAGGGCGGGAAGATAGGGCGGGTTCCAGGGCATGAAAATCATCGGCACGGCGCTAAATCCGTCGACGAGCATGCCGCACTCGGCGTTGACCGAGGGCGAGAAAGGCCCGTGGATCGTCCGTGCACCGCGTTCGGCAAGCCAATTCTCGGCAGCGGCAAGCAAGGCATCGACCACAGATTCGTCCTCGATTGCATCGAACGTGCCGAATTGAAACCGCGAGACGCCGTTGGGAATACTGCCGTCCTTGTAGACCTGGGCATAGATCCGCCCGGCGAGCTTGCCGTCCTTGCGCGCCAGCCAGCCTTGGTAATCGACGAGCTTGAAGTGCGGATTGAGCTTGGCGCCGTGCAAGGTCCAGCGTTCGGCATCGAGCGGCGGCGCGAAGCCCTTGGCGCCTTTGTAGATGAGCCGGGGCACCTTGCAAAAATCGACGAAGGTTCCGAGCCCGGCGACCGGGAGGATCGCAATTTCGCTCATGCACCAGACCCGTTCATTCCAAAAGCGCCGGTCTTTTCGAGGAACAAAATTGCGGGTTTCGCGAATTTTGGATTGCCGCTCAAGTCGCGGCGCTGACCCGTTGCGTCGATACCGACGCCTGGGTCCGGCAGCGGGCAAGAAGCTGGATGACCTTGCGGATATCTTCGCTCTTGTGCGCGGCGGAGAGGAAGAAACGCAGCCGCGGCTGGTTCTTCGGCACCCCGATTTGGATGATCGGCGGCACGTAATAGCCATGGTCCATCAGGTGCCGCGATGCCGCCAACGTCTCGTGGCTGTCGGAGAAGAGGATCGGCACTACGCCGCGCCCGATCGCCGGGCCGGTATCGAGTCCGGCTTCGCGCGCCAGCTCGACGAACAGTTCAGCGTTCTGACGCAGCCGCTCGATCCGCCAAGGTTCTTTCTTGACGATTTGCAGCGCCGTATAGGCGGCGGCGACGATCACCGGCGACAGACCGACGCTGAACACGAATCCGGGCAGCGTATAGCGCAGCCACTCGATGACCGGCGCCTTGCCGCCGATGAAGCCGCCGCAGGAAGCAAGCGTCTTCGACAAGGTGCCAATGATGAGATCGATCTGCGCCGGATCGACGCCGGAATATTCGCAAAGCCCGCGGCCGTCCTGACCGAGCACGCCGATCGAATGCGCCTCATCGACCAAAAGCCACGCCTTGTGCCTCTCCTTGATTTCGATGAGCCGGGGCAGATCGACGATGTCGCCGTCCATGCTGTAGAGCGCCTCGACGACGATCAGCACGTGCCGGTAGGTGCCACGTCTGTCGCGCAGCAAAGCGTCGAGATGATCGAGATCGTTGTGGCGAAAGACCACGGTCGTGGCGCTGGTCCCCTTGGCGCCGCAGATGATGCTGTTGTGAGAAAGCTCGTCGAGGAAGATCGCGTCGTGGGTGTTCATGACGTGGGAGATCGTCGTGACGTTGGTGAGATAGCCGGAAACCAGCGTTAGGACCGATTCGACTCCCAAGAATTGCGCGAGGCTTTCCTCGAAAACATGATGGGTCGAGCGTTCGCCGCCGACGAGCCGCGAGGCGAGTGCGCCGACGCCCAAAGATTCGAGCGCAGCGCCGGCCGCCGCTTTTACCGCCGGATGGCTGGAGATGCCGAGATAGTCGTAATTGGCGAAACTGACGAAATGCCGGCCTTGCACATCCGCCTCTTGGCGGGCGCTGTCGATCGGCACGAAAAACGGATCGTATTCTTCGAGATAGCCCTTGCCGGCACGCCGGAGACGCTTGCTCGCATAATCAGCAAGGCTATTTAGTTTCAGGACCAACGCCTTTGTCCAATGATTCAAGGGCGGATTTGCGCCGCAAGCGCCGGCAAATCCTGAGACATTGGCCAACCCATAACATCCCCAAGGCCGTGCGGCAAAAGGGAAGGCGCCGATGCCAAGGAGAGTGCCCCCACCCATACTTTGGGAACTAAGTGTACATCTTTAGAAGCAGACGGTTGGAACGGTAAGTCAAATCCGGTTACAAACCGTAACAATGCGCCGGCAGGGCGCCGCGCCGCATACACTTTGCCGCATTGCGGCAGATCGCGCGGCGACCGGCCGCGCATCGACTGATTCGAGGCGGAGCATGGCAACGGTCGCTGTCGAAATCCACGCAAGCGTCGGCCTTCTCCGCTTCAACCGGCCAGCGGCCTTGAACGCGATCAACGCGGCGTTGGTCGGGGAATTGAACGCGGCGCTCGATACCTTCGAGGCAGATCCCGCAATCGGCTGCATCGTGGTCGCCGGCTCGGCCAAGGCCTTCGCCGCCGGAGCCGACATCAAGGAAATGCACGCCAAAACCTATATCGAGGCGCTCGCCGAGGATTTCGTCGGCGATTGGCAGCAGCTCGCCAGGGTCCGCAAACCGACGATCGCCGCGGTCGCGGGGTTCGCGCTTGGCGGCGGCTGCGAACTTGCGATGATGTGTGACATCATCATCGCCGCGGACAACGCCAAGTTCGGCCAACCCGAAATCAAACTGGGAATCATGCCGGGCGGCGGCGGCACGCAACGCCTGACGCGGGCGGTCGGCAAGGCGAAGGCCATGGACCTTTGCCTTACCGGCCGGACGATGGACGCGGCCGAAGCCGAACGCGCCGGGCTCGTGGCGCGCATCGTTCCAGCCGAAAATCTGGAGGCGGAGGCGCTGAATATCGCCGCCACCATCGCCGCCATGCCGGCGCAGGCCGTGATGCTGATCAAGGAAAGCATCAAGCACGCCGAGAGCAGGCTGGAAGAAGGAATTCTCTTCGAACGCCGCCTCTTCCAGTCGTTGTTTGCGACCCAGGATCAGAAGGAGGGAATGGCGGCGTTTCTGGAAAAGCGCAAGCCCGATTTCAAGAACCGCTAGATTTCATCCGCGTTGACGCCTGCTTGGGCGCGAATTATAAGCCCGCTTCCAACGAATGCGGCTCGGCGCCTTGGGCGCAGCGGCGAATTCTTCTTCATCCGGGGTCTTAGAAATGGCGAATACAAGTTCGGCCAAAAAGGCGACGCGGAAAATTGCCCGGCGCACCGCGGCGAACCGTTCGCGGCGCAGCCGCATGCGCACGTTCGTCCGCAAAGTCGAAGAGGCGATCGCCGCCGGCAATGCGAAAGCCGCCGCCGCGGCGCTTTCCGAGGCCGAGCCGGTCATCGTACGCGCCGCCCAGAAGGGCATCATCCACAAGAATACCGCGGCCCGCAAAGTCTCGCGCTTGAGCCACCGGGTCCGCGCGCTGGCGAAATAAGCAGCCGGCTTGACGCACTTCGCCGGACAAGAACGCGGTTCCTTCATCTGCGACCACCCACCAATCCCATTCGCTCATGGGTGTGGGAGCGCGCGCAAATATCCCCTCTCCCCGCTGGCGGGGAGAGGGTTAGGGTGAGGGGCCGGGCGATTTGCTTCCATCGCGGCTAATCCCCACGCCCCTCACCCCAGCCCTCACCCCATGCGCGAACACATGGGGAGAAGGGTGCTCGCAATGACGGAGCTTCTCAGTCTCCGCGCGCCAGCCCATAGGCCCAATCGAGCCAGGGCGTCAGCAGTTCGATGTCGCGTGTCTCGACGGTAGGGCCGCACCAAATGCGTAGGCCGGGCGGGGCAAGCCGGTAGGCGCCGATGTCGTAGGCGACCCTCTCCGCCTCGAGACGCTCGACGATCTTATTCGCCAAGGCGCGGCGCTCTTCCGGCGGGCGGGTAGCCACGGCCGGCTCGGCAAACGCAAGGCAGACGCTGGTATTGGAACGCACCGCCGGGTCTTTGGCGAGGTAGTCGATCCAGGCCGTCACTCCGACCCAGTTGGCGAGCGCTTGCGCGTTGGCTTCGCTGCGGGCGACGAGGGCGGCCAACCCGCCGATCGATTGCGCCCAACTGAGCGCATCGAGATAATCTTCGACGCAAAGCATCGACGGCGTGTTGATCGTCCAGCCGTCGAAAATGGCGTCGATCAGCTTGCCGCCTTCGGTGAGCCGGAAGATCTTCGGCAGAGGGCGGGGTGGGACGTAGCTCGTGAGCCGCTCGACCGCGCGGGGTCCCAACACCAGCATGCCGTGCGCGGCCTCGCCGCCCAGCGCCTTCTGCCAGGAAAAGGTCGCAACGTCGAGTTTGTCCCAATCGAGCCGCTCGGCGAAGGCGGCGGAGGTCGCATCGCAAATCGTCAGGCCCTTGCGATCGACGTCGATCCAATCGCCGTTCGGGACCCGCACGCCGGTGCTCGTCCCGTTCCAGGTGAAGACCACGTCATGGTCGAAATCGACCGAATGAAGATCGGCGATTGCGCCGGGCGGCGCTTTCAGGACACGGACGCGGTCGATCCGCAGGTGCCGGACGATGTCTTCGACCCAGGTTTCGCCGAATGCATCGAAGGCGAGCACGTCGACGCCGCGCGCGCCGATGAGCGACCAGAGCGCCAATTCGACCGCGCCCGTGTCGGAAGCCGGCACGATGGCGATCCGGTATTCCGAGGGGATTTCAAGAACTTCGCGGGTGCAATCGATAGCCTGCTTGAGCCTTGCCCGGCCGGCGGGACTGCGGTGCGAGCGGCCGAGCAAAGCATGCTGGAGGCTCTGCGGCGTCCAACCGGGCCGTTTGGGGCACGGGCCGGACGCAAAGAACGGGCGTTGCGGTTTGGCTGCGGGGATTGCTGTCACCCGCGTCCTCTAAAGCGGGGCGACGCGGCGGCGCAAGGTTGGCGTCAATCGATCATGTAGCGGACGCCGAGCCGCAATTCATGCGCGTCCATGGTCTTCGAAACGACGCTGCCGTTCGGGCCCGGCAGGCTGTCGAGCTTGCCGAGATCGATATAGCGGTAGCCGATGTCGAGCAGGATGTTGGGCGTGATCGCATAGGAGAAGCCGGCCATCGCCGCCCAGGCGAACTGATAGCGCGTGATGCTCTGGCTGCTATCCCAATTATAGTAGAACCCGTCGGTCGTAATTTGGTAGGGCAAACCGTTGGACATGTACCAATTCACCGCGCTGGATATATGCGTGAGGCTCAGTCCGGCGCCGCCGCCGATATAGGGCGTAACCCCATACCAAGTGCCGAGATCGGCATAGAGGTTGGCGAGAGCATCCCAGCGTTGAACGCTCGAATTATAGTGAGGGGTGCAGGTGTCGTATGCGGTTGGTGTTGGGATATTATTGATCGTGGTCAGCTGCGTTATGCACTGTGCCCCCGTTCCCACGCCCGACGCTACGATCGGCTTCCACCAATCGACGGTCGCATCGGCGCGCAGGAAACTGTTGAACTTGTATCCGAAGCCGAGATCGAGATTGACCGTCGCCTGCCGCGCGTTGGAAAGAAACTGCGTGAGGTCCGGAGTGACCGCCGGGATCGAATCGTCGGCAAACGCGGCATCGCCGCGCAGATACCAGCCGGTGCCGAATTGAACCGGCGGAACATACGTTCCCGGCCCGTCCGAAAACAAGCTCCCGAGATCGGCGGCATCGAGGTTTCCGGCGCTCGCCGCAAGCGCCGTGACGACGAGGAGGGCGCGCAGGAGAACGTGTCGCGAGGGCATCGATGCTTCCTTTCGGGTCTCGATCGAAAGGAAGCGTAAAGGACATTTCTTAAGCGCCGCTTAACCATAACGAATTCGCCCACGCCCTCGATCTTGCGGGAACTCCCTCTCCCCGCGAGCGGGCAGAGGGCTGGGGGTGAGGGG
>JASHSW010000010.1 GCA_030038595.1 Methylovirgula sp. | reverse complement strand
TTCCAGCGTCCCGGCCTCGGTGTCTTTGGCGGGATCAAGGTCGCCTTCAATGCGGTTGGCGGACCCTAAGGGGTGCCCGCCAATTCCAACCGAACGGAAAGACTGCTAAAAGATGGCCGGACAGCCGGCCCGACATGGAGAGAGCCGTGGAAAGGACCCCGCGTTTGCATCGTGATTGGCGTTATTTCGTCTGGCTTGCGGCGCTCCTCGTGGCGAGCATCACCCTAAGCCTCGCGTTCGCCTGTGCCGTGCCCTTGGCGGCTTTTGCCGCGTTGGCTGCTTTGACGATGCGCCGCAGCGAGGGCGTGCTCCTCATTCTCGCCATCGTCCTTGCCAACCAATGTGTCGGCTTCGCCATTCTGCATTATCCGGCGCAAGGTTTGGTATGGAGCGCGGCGTTTGCGCTGGTCGGAGTGGCCGGGGTGTTCGCAGCCGAATGGACCTACCGCAGCACCGCTTTGGCGCATCCGATCGTCGGCTATGTATCGGCCTTTCTGGCGGCGTTCGCGGCCTATGAAGGCGGTCTTTTTCTGATCACCGTCGTTGCCGCGCCGGCCGATCTTGCGACCTATGCCGCGCCGATTGTCCTGCGCATCTTGGCAATCAACGCGGCGGCCTTCTTGGGCCTTCTTCTGGCGGCGCGGATCGCGATCGGCATTCTCGGCGTCCCGGGCTGCCTTGGAATGCGCCAACGGCCGGTTTGAGCTGCAACCGTTAGGCTTGCGTCGGCGCGGCAAGCACCCCAAGTTGCCCGTTGAGACATTGCGCCTGCGCCATTGCGGGCGGGCGTTCCTTTGGGCTCGACGATGCGCGATCCGTATACCGTTTTGGGAGTTTCGAAATCAGCCGACACGGCTGAAATCAAAAAGGCCTATCGCAGGCTCGCGAAGAGGTTTCATCCCGACCAGAGCAAGGACCCCAAGGCGAAGGATAAATTCGCCGAGGTGAGCGCCGCCTACGAGATCCTCGGCGATGAGAAGAAACGCGGCCAGTTCGACCGCGGCGAAATCGACGCCGAAGGCAAACCACGTTTCCAGGGGTTCGAAGGTTTTGGAGCAGGGGGGCCAGGCGGCTTTACCCGGCGCACGGGGCAGGGCGGTTTCGAGCATTTCGAATTTCGCAGCGCGCCTGGCGGCGGGTTCGACGCGGGCGACATCTTCAGCGAATTGTTCGGCGCCGCAAGCCAGCGCCGCGCCACGGGCGCCCAGAGCCGGCCTTTGCCGCGCGGCGAAGACGTTGCTGCACAGCTTACCGTAAGCCTCCGGGAAGCCGTGCACGGCGGCAAGAGCCGGGTGACGCTGCCGACCGGCCGCACGCTCGAAGTCACGGTACCGGCGGGCGTCGAGGACGGACAGCAGATCCGCCTCAAGGGCCAGGGCCTCGCAAGCTCCTTCGGCGGCGAGTCGGGGGACGCGCTCATCGCCATCAAGATCGCCAAACACCCCTACTTTCGGGTCGACGGGCGCGACCTTCGCCTCGATCTGCCGCTGACCCTTTACGAGGCGGCGCTCGGCGCCAAGGTGAACGTGCCGACGCTCGATGGACAAGTGGAACTCAACGTGCCGGCCGGCTCGAACGGTGGGCGCACGTTGCGGCTGCGCGGCAAGGGCCTGCCCGGAGCCAAGCCTGGCGATTTGCTCGTTACGCTGCGCATTGTGTTGCCCGACGAAACCGACCCCGATCTCCTTGAACTGGCGCGCAAATGGCAGAAGCAGAAGCCGTATAACCCGCGCCAGGACCTAGCTTGAGACCGCCTAAGTTCACGACAGCGCAACCAAGTGTTGAACGAATTGATCGGCTTGCCCCTCGCAAATGGGGCGGGGAATACTCGTGCTTTGCGACATGGACTTGGCCAATCGATGAAATCCGGGGTAAACGCAGATAAGCACCGGCGCGGCCGGCCGTTGTTTGTCCAGGATCAAGAATGAACCAGCCGGAACGCCTGCCCGTAGAAGCCACCGTTCCCGGGATCTTGGCCGGACAACGCGGCTTGGTGATGGGGACCGCCAACAACCGTTCGATCGCCTGGGGCATTGCCAAGGCCGCACACGGAGCGGGCGCCGAGCTCGCCTTTACCTACCAAGGCGAATCGCTCGAGAAACGGGTTCGCCCGCTTGCCCAGGAGCTCGACGCGCACGTCGTCGGCCATTGCGACGTGACCGACGTCGCCAGCATCGACGCCGTGTTCCGCGAGGTTGAAAGGGTTTGGGGCAAACTCGACTTTTTGGTGCATTGCATCGCTTTCTCCGACAAGGACCAATTGACCGGGCGCTATGTCGACACGACCGCGGAGAACTTTTGCAATACGCTACTCGTTTCCTGCTATTCCTTCACCGCGATCGCGCAGCGCGCCGAAAAGCTGATGCCGGACGGCGGTGCGCTGCTGACCTTGACCTATTACGGCGCCGAGAAATGGATGCCGCACTATAATGTGATGGGCGTCGCCAAAGCGGCGCTCGAAGCGAGCGTGCGCTATCTTGCCGCCGATCTCGGCGAGAAAAACATCCGGGTCAATGCGATCTCGGCCGGCCCGATCAAGACGCTGGCGGCGTCGGGCATCGGCGATTTCCGCTACATCTTGAAGTGGAACGAATATAATGCGCCGCTGCGTCGCTCGGTCACGATCGACGAAGTGGGCGAAAGTGCCGCGTTTCTTCTCTCGCCGCTGGCGCGCGGCATCACCGGCGAGATCTTGCATGTGGATGCCGGCTATCACATCGTCGGCATGAAAAACCCCGCGGCACCCGATCTTTCGGCTCTGGCCAAGGAATAGGCGCCTCGCTGGCTCGGCAGCGCGTTTGCGGCTGCGGGCAGGACCCCATGTCCCACAACACGTTCGGCCATCTGTTTCGGGTAACGACCTTCGGCGAAAGCCACGGGCCGGCGATCGGCTGCGTCGTCGACGGCTGCCCTCCCGCGATCCCGCTCGAAGAGGAAGAGATCCAGCGCTTTCTCGACGAGCGCCGGCCGGGCAAATCGCGGTTCACCAGCCAGCGCCAAGAATCGGACCATGTGAAGATTCTCTCCGGAGTGTTCCGAGATCCGGCAAGCGGCATGCAAGTCACGACCGGTACGCCGATCGCGCTGTTGATCGCCAACGAAGACGCGCGCCCCAAGGATTACGATGCGATCAAAGACAAATACCGGCCCGGACACGCCGACTTCACCTACGAAATGAAATACGGTCTGCGCGATTGGCGGGGCAGCGGTCGGGCCTCGGCGCGCGAGACGGCGACACGCGTCGCCGCCGGCGCGATCGCCCGCAAGATCATTCCCGGCGTCCGGGTGCGCGGCGCGCTCGTCGCTATCGGCGCGCATTGGATCGACCGCGCCAAATGGGACTGGGAGGAGACGCGGCGCAACGCGTTCTTCTCGCCCGACGCCAAGGCCGCGGCGCTCTTCGAGAGCGAGCTCGACGAGATCCGCAAGGCGGGATCGTCGATCGGCGCGGTCATCGAAATCGTCGCCGAAGGGGTGCCGGCAGGGTGGGGGGCGCCGCTCTACGGCAAGCTCGATTCCGAGCTCGCCGCGGCGTTGATGTCGATCAACGCCGTCAAAGGGGTCGAGATCGGCGCCGGGTTCGCGGTCGCCGCGCTGTCGGGAGAAGAGAACGCCGACGAGATGCGCGTCGGCGCAGACGGCCGGCCCGAGTTTCGCAGCAATCACGCCGGCGGCGTACTCGGCGGCATTTCGACCGGCCAGCCGATCGTAGCGCGTTTCGCGGTGAAGCCCACTTCCTCGATTTTGACGCCGCGCCAGACGATCGACCGTTCCGGCGCCGAGACCGAGATCTCGACCAAAGGACGCCACGATCCTTGCGTCGGCATAAGGGCGGTGCCGATCGGCGAAGCGATGGTCGCCTGCGTGCTCGCCGACCAGTTCCTACGCCACCGGGCGCAGGTCGGATAGCCAAACCCGCACAGATGGAGGCGCAGATGATGAAGGCCTCGATGTCAACGTCGGTGAGCGAGATCACCCGGGTGCGTTTCGACAGCTCGCGGTCGTTCGACGAGGTCCGCGACGCGTTGCGCCGTCTGCTGGGGACCTCAAGGCTTCAGGAGGTCTTCGACCACGCCCGCGCCGTGCGCAGCCCCGAGGATTTCGAGCGGCTTCTCGCCCCTGTGGTAGGCGACAGCGGTTTCATCCTCTTCTTGGAGCTCGATCATAGCGGCTGGCTTCCGCTCTACGGGATTAGGCAGAAAGCCGTGCGCCTCATCTTCGGCAATCCGCTGATCGCCATCACCATGATCCGCCACGACATCGAAGCGTCTTTGTTCGCCCCGGTCGAGCTGCTGCTCGTCGAGGGCGAAGACGGCGAAGGCTCCACGATCGTCTACGATCTTCCGTCCTCGCTGATGCGCGCCGAACGCAACCCAAAGCTGCTCGAAGCCGCGCGGGCGCTCGATGCCAAGATCGCGGCGCTGGCGCGCGCCGCGATGGGCACCGCGCCCTAACTTAGTGCGCCTTCTCGACGACGCCGACGATCGGGCCGAGCGGCAGCACACCGTCGTCGCGTCCGATCCCCGGCGCATAGAGGCTCGAGACCGACCCGTCGAGAAACAGGGCGTTCGGACAGCCGAGCCGGTCGCGGAACAAAGTGGCGAATTCGTAGAAGGTCACCGGCTCCTCGGAGATCGCGAAGACGACGGTATGGCCGTCCTTCACGCCGACGCCGTTGCGGATCTTCGCCGATGTGCCGGAAGCCTCGATTTTGGGATGCAGCTTGCCGTCGATCACCAGCATCGGCCCGGATTGGGTCGCATATTCTGGCTTCAGGCCCGATTTGAGAAAGCGGCTTGTCTCCAGGATACCGGCCGTCGTCGAATCGAAGTAGAAGACACCGTTCGGCTTCATGTGAAAATTGCCCGGCCCGGAGCGCGTATTGGCGGCGCTGAGTTGCCGTCCTCCTTCGATGTAGAGGCCGATCGGCCGGAAATCCGGGCCGAACATGCCGGCATTCATGGCAAAGGCGAGCACCTCGCCTTGCGGTTTCAGCGCCTCGGAGAGGGCGCTGAAACTTCCATATGGGTGCCCGTCGGCGTCGGCGAAGAACAGGCGCAGTTGGCTGTGGCGAACGTCGAATGTGCAGACCGTATAAAGACGCTCGGCGGCGGTGATCTGCGTGCAGCCGCTGGTATCGGCGGGCGACATGCCGGGAGCCGCGAGAAGCCCGAGGAAGATTAAGGCGATCCGCAGAAAGGGCGTAGACTTTGCCGGCATTGTGCGATCGCGATTCCCGCCTATCTAAGCCGGGCGAGCCTAGCACATCCGGGAGCATTTTCGCATGCGTCGTTCGGTGAGCGAAGCGATCGAGGCGATCTCGGGCGGCGAAATCGTCATCGTCACCGACGACGACGACCGCGAGAACGAGGCAGATCTTATCTGCGCCGCGGCGCTTTGCACGCCCGAGAAGATGGGCTTCATCATCCGCTATTCGAGCGGCATCGTCTGCGCGCCGATTACCGCCGAGGATGCGCGCCGCCTGCACCTCCAGCCGATGGTTGCAACCAACGATGCGCCGCTCGGCACCGCCTTCACCGTCTCCGTCGATGCCCGTCACGGGCTCACTACCGGTATTTCCGCCGAACAGCGCGCCCAAACCGTGCGGGCGCTCGCCAATCCCAATATGGGGGCGGCCGACTTCGTGCGACCCGGGCATGTCTTTCCGTTGATCGCCCGCGAGGGCGGCGTCCTCATGCGCTCCGGCCACACCGAGGCCGCGGCCGATCTCTGCCGGCTCGCCGGTCTGCCGCCGGTCGGGGTGATCGGCGAGCTCACCAATGACGATGGCAGCGTCCGAACCGGGCCGCAGATCGACGCGTTCGCGAAAGAACACGGCTTACGACGGATTTCGGTCGCCGAGCTGATCGCCTACCGGCAGGCACGCGAGAAGCTCGTCGAGCGAGTCAACGTCTTCCCGGTCGAGGGGCCAAGCGGGCCGCTCATCGGCTACGCTTATGTGACGCCCTATGACCCGGTCCAGCATTTTGCCTTCGTGCAAGGCGAGATCGGCGACGGACGCAACGTGCCGGCGCGATTGCACCGGGTCGATATCGTCGCCGACGTGATCGCCGGCGGAACCCTGATCCGCAGAACCTTCGCGCAGTTCAAAAAAGAGGGCCGCGGCGTCTTCGTCTATCTGCGCGACGGCACGGCCGGGGTGCCGGTCAACGTGCCGCAGGTCGAGCGGCCGGACAAGGAAACGCTGCGCATCAAGGAATGGCGCGAGATCGGGGTCGGCGCGCAGATCCTGCGCGATCTCGGAATTTCGTCGATTCGGCTGCGCACCTCGTCGCCGCTCA
>JASHSW010000092.1 GCA_030038595.1 Methylovirgula sp. | reverse complement strand
ACATACGGCGTGCGAGATCAGCGTTGAACGCGCGATATGGAGCGCACTCAAGGAAAAGGGTATCGAACGCATCGAGGGTCTCCCGGGCTTTGCGGAGGCATTATTGACCGGTACTTACAGTCTGACGAACGAGCGCGTTCGTAGAGCCTACAATGCACTAACGGGGACTAAAATTAACGAGCAACAATCCTTCTGGGATTCTTACATCACTTCGGTAAAGCGCCGAAATAACGTCGTGCATAGGGGTGCGAGCGTATCGAAATCCGAAGCCGAGGCTTCTCACAAAGCGGCAACTGATTTGGTTTCATATTTGAAGGAAGCCGTGCCCCGATCATCGTAATTTTGATTGGTGGGTAAGACCGGCGTTGTTGAATTGAGCCGCGCTCAATAAAGCCAAGGATGCCGCCTTCTAGCCTCATCCTGAGGAGCGAGTGTCTCGAAGGGTGAGTGCGCTCCAAAAGCTCTGTCGAACGCTCTCACACCTCATCATAAGGCCTCATGAAAGCGCGCCCCACGCTCAATGTCATGCGCTACATTATCCGAGCGCCGCCGAGGCCCTAGGTGGCAAGCGCCTTGCGCAGGCCTTCGGGATCGGCCTTGATGGCGCGCAATAGAGTCCGTGCCGGGCCGCTCGGCCTTTTGGCGCCGCGTTCCCATTCCTGTACGGTCCGGATGCTGAAGTCATAGGCGGCGGCAAACTCGGCCTGCGTCATGCCGGTGGTGCGCCGAATGGCGCGTAGATCGATTTCAGGAGCCATGTCCGGCGCGGCGTCCGGGTTCGACGCGATTTGCCGGGCGATATCCGCGTTCGTCATCGCGTCCACCTTGCGCCAGTTGGTCGCCGCCAGCGCCTTGCGCGCCGCCTCACTCAAGCTTTTCGCCATAGCGATTCACTTCTCGTTCGTTCGCCTTGCGGAGCGAAATCACCCGTCGTTCCGCTTCGCGGGCCCTCATCCTGAGGAGCGAGCGCAGCGAGCGTCTCGAAGGACGAGGGCGGTCCACAGTTCTGCCCAGCGCCCTCGCCCTTCGAGGCTCGCCATAGGACGTCAATGCCCTATGACTCGCACCTCAGGGTGAGGGCACATGGTAGGTGTCAACTATGTCGGCTCTCAATGCACCCTTTCGATGCAGAAATCGACGACATCGATCAGCGCCGCCTTCCACGCCGAAGCAGGGAAAAGCTCAAGCGCGTCGCGTGCCATCGCGCCGTAGTGGCGGGCGCGTTCGATCGTATCTTCGAGGCCGCGGTGTTTGTGCATAGTGGCGATCGCCGTTTCGAGATCGCCGTTGGCGATCTCGCCCTGTTCGAGCGTGCGCCGCCAAAACGCGCGTTCGTGTTCCGAACCGCGTCGGAACGAAAGCACCACCGGCAATGTGATCTTGCCTTCGCGAAAGTCGTCGCCGACGTTCTTGCCGAGCTTGGCGGAGGCGCCGCCGTAATCGAGCGCGTCGTCGATCAGCTGAAAGGCGATGCCGAGATTGACGCCGTAGCCGCGACAGGCGGCGATTTCGGCCTTCGGCCGATGCGCCAGCGTCGGGCCGACTTCGCAGGCGGCGGCGAACAGCGCCGCCGTCTTGGCGCGGATGACCGCCAGATAATCGTCCTCGCTCGTCTGCGTATCCTTCGCCGCGGCAAGCTGCATCACCTCGCCCTCGGCGATCACCACGGCGGCCGAGGAGAGGACGTCGAGGCAGGGCAGCGAGCCCACTTCGACCATCATCTTGAAGGCTTGGCCGAGCAGATAATCGCCGACCAGCACGGTCGCTTCGTTGCCCCATAGCATGCGGGCCGCAAGCTTGCCGCGCCGCATGTCGCTTTCGTCGACCACGTCGTCGTGCAGCAAGGTGGCGGTATGCATGAACTCGACGGCCGCGGCGAGTTTGACGTGGCCGTCGCCTCCATAGCCGCAGAGGCCGGCGGTCGCCAAGGTGAGCATCGGGCGCAGCCGCTTGCCGCCGGAAGCGATCAGGTGGTTGGCGATCTCCGGAATCATTTCAACATGCGAGCCGGCGTGCGCGAGAATCGTCTGATTGACCCGCTCCATGTCGGCGGCGACAAGCGTGAGCAGCGCCTCGGCACGCCGTTCGTGCGCAACTTCCTCAAGGGGAATGACGACGCCCAAGATTTTGCTCTCCGCTCGCGGCAAGCCGTCAAGGTAGGCCGCCGGCACGCGCCTCGCAACCGGCGCCGGTTGCGACCGATCGACTAGCCCGATTCCGGCTGGCCGAAGGCGTAGGTACGGTCTAAGTTCACGAGAAGTCTTCCCGCTAAGGGATAACGCAAGCCAGGAGAGCCGCGAGGCCGATATGAAAGAACTCCTCAGGACCAACGACCTTGTGCTGATATCGGCGGTAGAAGCGACGCTGTCCGACAGCGGCATCGAGATTTTTGTCGCCGATCAGTTCATGAGCGCGATGGAAGGCTCGCTCGGCTTTCTGCCGCGCCGCGTACTGGTTTGCGACGAAGACGCGCGCGCGGCGCGCAAGGCGCTCTTGGAAGCGGGGTTCGCCCGAGAGCTGCTGGATGTCTGACGACGTCGCGGCAGCCGTCACCGAGGCTCCCTTTCTCGGCGGACGTCTGGTCTTGCGTCAATTCGAGAAGGGCCATCGCGCCGGAACCGATGCGATTTTGCTGGCGGCGGCGGCGCCGGCGGAGGCTAAGGGTCTGGCGCTCGACGTCGGCGCCGGAGTCGGCGCGGCGGGCCTCGCTCTGGCGAAACTTCGCCCGCAAATTACCCTCGGTTTGATCGACAGCGATTGCCGCGCCGCGGCGCTGGCGCGCGTCAACCTCGAGCGCAATGCGCTGCCGGGCCGCGTCTACGAAGCGGATGTATTGGATCGCGCGGCGTTGCGTAGCATCGGTCCGGCGCAGCTTGTGATCACCAATCCGCCGTTTCTCGATCCGGGGCGCACCCGGCTTGCACCCGATCCCGACAAGCGCAATGCGCATGCCATGCCGCAGGCCGGGCCAGCTCCGCTCGCAGCCTGGATCTCCGCCTGCCTGGCGCTTCTCGACGAAGGAGGGATTTTCATCCTCATCCATAAGCCCGAGGCTCTGGCCGAGATCTTGAATACGGTTGCCGCACAGGCCGGCGCGCTCACGCTGCTGGCCATTCAGCCGCGCGCCGAGAAGCCGGCGATCCGGATTCTCATCCGCGCGCAAAAAGGCAGCCGCGCACCGCTTGGCATCGCTCCGCCGCTCGTCCTGAATGGCGCGGGCGGATTTCTGCCGCAAGCGGAAGCGATCCATCGCGGCGAAGCGCTGATCGCATGGTAAGGCCGGTCGCGGAGACCGGCTTCGCGCCTACCAGTGGTGCCAATGATGCCAATGGTGGTGCCAGCCATAGCCGCAGTGCCAGCAACGATGCCAGTGATGCCAGTGATGCCACCCGGCTTTCTGGACAAACGGGCCGGCGCCGGGCGAGGCTTCCGTCGACTGGATCGAGGTCGCCGCTTGGCCAATGCCGGCTCCCGGAGCGGCTTCGGCAAGATTTACGGTGATCGCTAGGCTGGATACGGCGCATACAGTAAGAGCCAATTTGCGGGCGAGTTGCATTCCAAGATCCTCCCTGGGCCGCGGGTGGCCGAATTAGACGACATGCCGCTTATGCGCCTTCATAGAAGTAAAACCGACGGTTGAAAAGTGCGCAAATCCTTGTCTTGACGCACCTTTGCGAAGCGAGCGCATAATTGGCAGGCTATAACGCCGCAATCGCATACGGGTTCCTAACGACACCATGATGAAACGCCCCGTTGAAGAGAATGGCTGGCTTGATCCCTCGCGCTCCTTTCAGGGACTTATTCTCGCGTTGCAAAAATTCTGGGCGGCGCAAGGCTGCGTGATTCTACAGCCTTATGACATGGAGGTGGGCGCGGCGACCTTTCATCCGGCGACGATTCTGCGGGCGCTCGGACCGCTGCCGTGGAAGGCGGCCTACGTGCAGCCCTCGCGCCGGCCCAAGGACGGCCGCTACGGCGAAAACCCCAATCGGCTCCAGCATTACTACCAGTTCCAGGCGATCCTGAAGCCGTCGCCCGATAATCTTCA
>JASHSW010000091.1 GCA_030038595.1 Methylovirgula sp. | reverse complement strand
TCGCGTCGGCCACCGCGGCGCGCGCCATGTCGGCTTCGCTGATTGCCGTGCCGTTCGCATCATAGGCCGCGCCGCCGACGAGGCCCTTCTCGATCTCGAAACGGGCAGTGCCTTCCTTTGTAAAGAAGGCGGCGATTTTCTCGACCTCCGCCATGACTTCGGGGCCGATGCCGTCGCCGGGAAGGACGAAGAGCTTGTAGATGGGCATATTTGCTCCTGCTTTCGGCGGGCTTTTAAGCAGGTCGGGGCACGGAGAACAAGAGATGGTACGTCATGCGCAGGCTTGACCCGCGCATCCAGAAACCAACGGAACATTGCAGGCGAGCCGCGTCGGAAGAATCACATTGATAGCGCCTGGACGTGCGGATCGAGCCCGTCCACGACGCTTCCTACGCCGCCGCGAGCTGGCGTAGCACATAGGGCAGGATGCCGCCGTTGTTAAAATAGCCGAGTTCGTCCTCGGTGGCGATCCGGCAATGCAGCGGCACTTTCCTCACGCTGCCGTCGGAATATTTGATGGTTGCTTCCATCTTCTGGCGCGGCTTCAATTCCTTGCCGAGCCCGTAGATCGTGACCTCTTCGTCGCCCTTGAGCCCGAGCGACTTCCAGCTCGTGCCGGGCTCGAAGGTCAGCGGCAATACGCCCATGCCGACCAGATTCGAGCGATGGATGCGCTCGAATGATTCGGCGATCACCGCGCGCACCCCCAAGAGTTTCGTGCCCTTCGCCGCCCAATCGCGCGACGAGCCGTTGCCGTATTCGGCGCCGGCGAAGACCACCAGCGGCACGCCTTCGCTCTGGTACTGCATCGCCGCGTCGTAGATCGGCATTTCGGCGCCGCCCGGCCAATGTTTGGTCATGCCGCCTTCGGGCACCATGCCGTCCATCCGGGTCATGATGAAGTTTTTGATGCGGATATTGGCGAACGTGCCGCGCATCATGATCTCGTGATTGCCGCGCCGCGTTCCGTATTGATTGAAATTGGCCTGCGAGACCTGCCGTTCGAGCAGGAACCGGCCGGCCGGCGAAGCCGCTTTGATCGAGCCCGCCGGCGAGATGTGGTCGGTCGTGATCTTGTCGCCGAAGAGGGCGAGGATGCGCGCGTTGACGATGTCGTCGATCGGCGCGGGGGTGATCTTCAATCCGTCGAAATACGGCGGGTTCTGCACATAGGTCGAGCCCATATCCCAGTGGTAGGTCTCGCCGGCCGGCACTTTCACCTTGCGCCAATGCGCGTCGCCTTCGAAGACGTCGGCGTAACGCGCTTTGAAGATCTTTTTGGTCACGAACTTTGCAACGAAATTATTGATCTCTTTGGCACTCGGCCAGATGTCGCGCAGATAGACGGGCTTGCCGTACTTGCCCTGGCCGAGCGGCTCGCGCGTCAAATCTTTGGTCACCGTGCCGGCCAGCGCGTAAGCGACGACGAGCGGCGGAGAAGCCAGATAATTCGCCTGCACGTCGGGGCTGACGCGGCCTTCGAAATTGCGGTTGCCGGAGAGCACCGCGGCGGCGACGATGCCGTGTTCGTTGATCGTGTCGGAAATCTCCGGATGCAGCGGACCGGAATTGCCGATGCAGGTCGTGCAGCCAAAGCCGACAAGATTGAAGCCAAGCTTATCAAGTTCGTTCTGCAATCCGGAATTTTGCAGATATTCCGCGACCACCTGGCTGCCCGGAGCGAGCGAGGTTTTCACCCACGGCTTTGCCGACAATCCCTTGGCGGCGGCGTTGCGGGCCAGCAGTCCGGCGCCGATCAGCACGTCCGGGTTGGACGTGTTGGTACAAGACGTGATCGCGGCGATCACTACGTCGCCGTGGCCGAGATCGTAGTTCCTGCCAGACACGGCATGGCGCTTCCCGCCAGCGGCGCTCTTCTTATATTCCGAAGCGAGCGCCGTCTTGAAGCCCGCCGCAACCGAGTCGAGTGCGACGCGCCCTTCCGGCCGTTTCGGCCCGGCCATCGAAGGAACGACATCGGCAAGGTCGAGGGCGAGCGTATCGGTGAACAGCGGATCGGGCGTCGCCGCCGTGCGGAATAGGCCCTGCGCCTTGGCATATTTCTCGACGAGCGCGATGCGCGCCGGCGCGCGCGCCGAGGTCGCAAGATAAGCGAGCGTCTCCGAGTCCACGGGGAAGAAGCCGCAGGTCGCGCCGTATTCCGGCGACATGTTGGCGATCGTCGCGCGGTCGGCAAGCGAGAGATGCGCGAGACCGGGACCGTAGAACTCGACGAACTTGCCCACGACCCCCTGTCTGCGCAGCATCTGCGTGACGGTCAGGACGAGATCGGTCGCGGTCACGCCCTCCTTCAATTCGCCGGTCAGTTTGAAACCGACCACTTCCGGCAGCAGCATGGAGAGAGGCTGGCCGAGCATGCAGGCCTCCGCCTCGATGCCGCCGACCCCCCAGCCGAGCACCGAGAGGCCGTTGACCATGGTCGTGTGCGAATCCGTGCCGACCAGCGAATCCGGATAGGCGACCTCGATGGTCGCGTTGCCGCGCTTGTCTTTCCGCGTCCAAACGGTCTGGGCGAGATATTCGAGATTGACCTGATGGCAAATGCCGGTGCCGGGCGGCACGACGCGGAAATTGGCGAACGAGCCCTGCCCCCATTTCAAAAATCGATACCGCTCGCCGTTGCGCTGGTATTCGAGATCGACATTGGTCTTGAACGCCTTGGCGCTGCCGTAGGCATCGACGATCACCGAATGGTCGATGACGAGATCGACGGGCACGAGCGGGTTGATCTTCTGCGGATCGCCGCCGAGCTTCAACATCGCATCGCGCATCGCGGCAAGATCGACCACCGCCGGCACGCCGGTGAAATCCTGCATCAATACCCGCGCCGGGCGGAAGGCGATCTCGCGCTCGATCTTGCCTTTGTTGTCGAGCCACTCGGCAACCCCTTTGATGTCTTCGTTGGTCACCGAGCGCCCGTCTTCGTAGCGCAGCAGATTTTCGAGCAGCACCTTCATCGAGAACGGCAGGCGCGAGATCCCGGCAAGGCCGTTCTTTTCCGCGGCTTTCAGCGAAAAATATTCATAGGTCTTGCCGCCGACGTTAAGTTTCTTGCGGCATTTGAACGAGTCGAGCGAAGCCATCGGCCAAGGTCCCGCGTGCTGAGGTGGGAAAATCGGAAACCAGGCTTTATAGATAAGTTCCAATCTGCCGGCTACATGGCCGAAGGTCGCAATAAGCGCTACAGGATCGCAATCCGAACATGCAGATCGAGGCTTCGGCTCTCAGCGTCGAGCGCGGCGGGCGCGTCGTTTTCGCCGACCTCGGCTTCCGGCTCAAAGCGGGCGAGGCGCTGCGCGTCACCGGCCCGAACGGCGCCGGGAAATCGACGCTACTCAAGGCGGTCGCCGGGCTTTTGCCGCTCGCCGCGGGAAAAATCGAGATCGCACCCTCCTGCGATGTCCGCCGCGCCGAACTCTGCCATTATGTCGGCCATGCCGACGCCTTGAAGCCCAGTCTCACGGCTTGCGAAAACCTCGCCTTTCTCGCTGCATTGCTGGCTACGGGCGCGGCCCGGCCCGGCGCGGCGGCGATCGAAGCGGCGCTGCAGAGGCTCGGCCTCGCAGCCGTCGCCGATTTGCCGGCCGCCTATCTCTCTGCCGGCCAAAAGCGGCGCGCCGCGCTTGCTAGGCTCGCCGCCGTCTTCCGCCCGATCTGGCTGCTCGATGAGCCGCTGACGGCGCTCGATCCGCCTTCGCAGGCGGTCATTCTGGAAATCATGGCGGCGCATCTGGCAGCAGGCGGGATTATCATCGTCGCAACCCACACGGCTTTGCCGATCGGCACCGCCGATCTGGCGCTTGGCCGGGCGAGCGGGCCATGAAACAGAGCGGCGTACCGCTGCCCTCGGCGCTCGGCGCGCTGCTCCTCCGCGATCTTAGGATCGGCCGGCGGGTCGGCGGCGCGGCGAGCATGGGCGTGCTGTTTTTCCTTTGCCTTGTCGCGATCACGCCATTCGCGATCGGCCCGGATCTCGCGCTTCTCGCCCGGATCGGCCCGGCGATCCTATGGATTGCGGCGTTGCTTGCCACCCTGCTCGGTCTCGACCGGCTGTTTCAAGCCGACGCGGAGGACGGCTCGCTCGATCTTTTTCTAATGAGCGACACGCCGCTCGAACTCATCGTCCTTGTCAAATGCCTGGCGCATTGGCTCTTGACGGGCTTGCCGCTGGTCATCGCGAGCCCGTTCTTCGGCCTGCTGCTGGGACTCGATGCGCGCGCCTTGGAAGGTGTCGCGGCTTCGCTCTTCGTCGGCACGCCGGCGCTGACCTTGATCGGCGCCATTGGCGCGGCCTTGACCGTGAGCCTGCGGCGCGGCGGGCTGCTGCTCGCAATCCTGATCCTGCCGCTCTCCATTCCGATCCTGATCTTCGGCGTCGCCGCGGCGAGCGGGGCGATGGCGTTTTTGATGCCCTTCTTGGTACTCTGCGGCCTGACGCTCGCGGCACTCGCGTTAACCCCGTTCGCGGCGGCTTTGGCGCTACGCAACGGGTTGGAGTGAAGGTTTTGCAACCCGAGCCGCGTATCCTTTCCGCCGAAGCCAAGGATTTGCCTTACGATCCTGAGGCGCCTAGATGAGAACCATGCCAAACTACGCCAATCCGGCCGACTTCTTGCGACTGGTGCGCGCCGCCGCGCCCGTGACGGCGACGATCACCGCAATTCTTTTTGGCATTGGCCTTTATCTCGCACTCCTCGATTCGCCGCCTGATTACCAGCAGGGCGAGACGGTCAGGATCATGTATCTCCACGTGCCGTCGGCGTGGATGGCGATGTTCGTCTATGTCGTGATGTCGTCCGCGGCGCTCGGCACGCTCGTTTGGCGCCATCCGTTGGCCGACGCGACGCAAAAGGCCGCCGCGCCGCTTGGCGCCGCCTTTACTTTCCTGTGCCTCGTCACCGGTTCGCTGTGGGGCAAGCCGGAATGGGGCACGTGGTGGGTCTGGGACGCCAGGCTCACTTCCGTCTTCGTGCTCTTCTTGATCTATCTCGGCATCATCGCGCTCTGGCAGGTGATCGAAGATCCAGGCAAGGCGGCGCGGCTCGTCGCCGTTTTCACGCTGGTTGGGGCGGTCAATATTCCGATCATCAAGTTCTCGGTCGATTGGTGGAACACACTGCACCAGTCGGCATCGGTCTTCCGCATGGGCGGTCCGACGATCGCAATGTCGATGCTCTGGCCGCTCATCTTTATGACGTTCGCCTTCACGTTCCTCTTTTTGACCTTGCACATGCTGGCGATCCGCAACGAGATCCTGCGCCGTCGCATCCGCCGCTTGTCGATGCTCGCCGCGAGTGCCAGCGAAGCCGGTATCCCCGCGATCTTTGCGGAGCCAGCGCAATGACCGCAGATCCCCATTCCGGATTTGTCGTCGCGGCCTATCTCGTCGCGCTGGCTGTAATCGCCGGCATGATCGTCGCAACGCTCGCCGATTACGCGAGCCTCAAGAAGCGGCTCGAACGGCTTGCCGCGCGTACCGGCCGCGGGTTCGACGCGGGGCCAAAGTAAGAAGTCGCCCGGATTTTCGATGACCGAGACAAAATCTGAGGCGCAGCTCGAAGGCAAGCCGGCGCAGGAACCGTCGCGCCGTTCGCGGCTCGTCTTTCTGCCGCTCGTATTTTTTGCCGCCCTGGCGCTGCTCTTCTTCGTGCGGCTCTTTGCCGGCGACGTGTCGCGTCTGCCTTCGGCGCTCATCGGCAAGGAAGTCCCGCATTTCGCGCTGCCGGCGGTGACCGGCCTTGCCGAAAAACCCGGCCTCACGGATCAGGATTTGCGGCAAGGCGGCGTAACGGTGCTCAACGTCTTCGCCTCGTGGTGCGTTCCGTGCCACCAGGAACATCCTTTGCTCTTCGCGCTCGCCGAGGACGATAAGCTCGCCGAGGAAGGCGTCCGGCTCTACGGCATCGCCTATAAAGACGCGCCCGAAAATATCCGCCGCTTCCTCGGCCAGAACGGCGATCCCTATGCGCGCATCGGACTCGACGAGAGCGGACGCACGGGCATCGACTTCGGCGTTTATGGCGTGCCTGAGACGTTCATCATCAAAGGCGACGGAACGATTGCCTTCAAATATGTCGGCCCGATCACCGAAGACGCGCTGCGCGATTCGATCTTGCCGCAGATCGAGAAGGCGCGGCATTAGCGCCGCGAAAGAAGGGCGCATTTCCATCCATATACTGGATATTACTAGAGACATCTTGACAGCCTATTCTGATATTTTATGCAGCAAGATTATCGCAGCAGCGTCCTTGGAAAGAGAAAAAATCCGCTCATGATGACCTCCGCGCAGATGCGCGCCGCTCGCGCCCTGCTCGGCATCGACCAGAAGCAACTTGCCGAGCTTGCCGGCGTATCGCTGCCCACCGTCCAGCGGATGGAGGCCAGCGACGGCAACGTGCGCGGCGTCATCGACACGCTGATCAAAGTCGTTGCGGCCCTGGACAGGGCCGGGATCGAACTCATCGGCGACGACGCGGCGAGCCAGGCGCGCGGACGCGGTGTGCGGTTGAAAGAGCCGAAGACGTAACGTCCGGGAGAATTGTGATTCGCGACGCCGTTGCGGCGCTTAGCGCCGCGCGCCGCGCCGCGCCGCGGCGGTAAGATCGGCGAGCGTCTGCCGCAACTCGGCGGCGGTCGAAACCGGATGCGGAAAGGCGACGCGCACGAGACTCGCGTCATTGCCGAGATCGATGCCTTCGGGATCGAGACCGACGGCGCGCCACGGACCCGCAGCGGCACTGCGATCCACATTCGCAGGCTCGCCGAAGACTCCGGCGAGCAGACCCGGAACATCGGGATGATCTGCATTGACATGTGCGACCGCGCCGGCCTCCGCGGCGATCACCTCGCAAGCTTCATCGACCGCCGTGCGGATTTGCGGCGCGCCAAGCAATGCGGTGCGCGCGAAGCCGCCGTTCAAATGCGCATTCTCCATCTCCACTGCAAAGAAGGAAAAGTCCGGGAAGTCGACATAGAACTCGGACTTCGGATGGCGCGCAAGAAATCGCTCGCGCGCCGCGGCGCGATGCTCCGCTTCCTCGATCCGGCGCGCCCGGCCGAGGATCGTAAGACGCGGATGCGCCAAAGGGTCGCCGCGCCCCGGCGCATAAAGGAGCAGCGAAAGGCGCGGATCGGCGGCAAGATGACGGCGATGCGCGGCCAGCTCGGAGAGTAGCAGAATGGGAGTTGCATCGGGCGCAGTGGCGATGTTGACGAGCGATGCGAAGGGCTGTCCGGAATCCGCAACGAGCGTGGCGAGGGCCGCCGAGCGCGCGGTGCGCAGCAAGAGCTTAGCTTCGCCCACGGCATCGAATTTGCCGGCCGCTGGAGGAGAATTGTCGACACTGGATGGACTCACGAACTTACCTTTTTCCGGCATTGCGGGGGCTTTTTCGGCCCTGGACGGCAAATTGAAGTCCCCAAGGGTGGATTCCCCCATAGTTATAATGATATACCTTCGAGAACGCATTGGGGGCGCGGTCACATTTCGGCCCTCAAGCTCGAAAAGGTTTCGCTCGCTTCACCGTGCCCGAGGGCTTCGGTCGCACGGGAGTCCACATGCTGACGATCGCACCGTTGCGGGCGGCAAGCCTCCTAGCAGAAGCAGGCTCACCAGGTAAGGAGACTCGATGCCGACGATCGCCCTGGTCGATGACGACCGCAACATCCTCACCTCCGTCTCCATCGCGCTCGAAGGGGAAGGCTATCGGGTGCAGACCTACACGGACGGGTCCACCGCGCTCGACGGACTGAAAACCAATCCTCCCGATCTCGCCATTTTCGACATCAAGATGCCGCGCATGGACGGCATGGAGCTGCTGCGCAGGCTACGGCAGAAGTCCGACCTTCCGGTTATTTTTCTCACCTCCAAGGACGAAGAGATCGATGAATTGTTCGGCCTCAAGATGGGCGCCGACGATTTCATCCGCAAGCCTTTTTCGCAGCGGCTTCTGGTCGAACGGGTGCGCGCCATTCTGCGCCGCGCCAATCCCAAGGAGGCAGCCGCGCAGAAGGAATCCGAGGCCAAGATTCTCGAGCGCGGCTTGCTGAAAATGGACCCTGAGCGCCACACTTGCACGTGGAAGAACGAAGCGGTGACGCTGACCGTCACCGAGTTCTTGATCCTGCAGGCGCTTGCCACGCGCCCCGGCGTGGTGAAGAGCCGCAATGCTTTGATGGACGCCGCCTACGACGACCAAGTCTACGTGGACGACCGGACGATCGACAGCCACATCAAGCGGCTGCGTAAGAAGTTCAAAGCGGTCGACGACGAATTCGAAATGATCGAAACCCTCTATGGCGTTGGCTATCGCTTCAAGGAGTAGTGAGGGCGAGCTCATCGGTGCGGAAGCCGAGCGGCTTCACGCACCGCAAGCATGGCGACGAGAGGCTGAATGAGCGTCGAAGCGCAAGACACGCAATTCGATCGATCCATCGATACGCCGCACGAAACCGTACGGCGCACTTTCGGCTCGAGGCTGCTGCAATACGCGCGGGCGATCCAACGCGCCGTGGCGATGCGTTTCTCTTCTTCTCTCACCCGCCGCATCGTCGTCCTCAACCTCGGCGGTCTCGTCGCGCTGCTCGTCGGCTTTCTCTATCTCAACCAGTTCCGCGAGGGCCTGATCGACGCGCGCGTGCAAAGCCTGCAGACGCAAGGCGAGATCATCGCTGCGGCGATCGCCGCTTCGGCGACGGTCGACACCGATTCGATCACCATCGATCCCGAGAAGCTTTTGCAGCTTGCGCCGGGCGAAAGTTATGGCGTCTCCGAGGAAAGCCGTCCGTCGCTCGAATTCTCGATCAACCCGGATCGGATCGGGCCGGTGCTGCGGCGGCTCGTCTCGCCGACTCGCACCCGCGCTCGCATCTATGATCGCAGCGGCTATCTGCTCCTCGATTCGCGCTCGCTCATGGATCGAGCCAACATTCTGCATCATGATCTGCCGGCGCAGAACGAAGATTCTCCGTCCTTCGTCGAGCGTGCCTGGAATGCGTTGAAGGATCACTTCGGCCGTACCGATCTGCCGCTCTACGAAGACATCGGCGCCGCCAACGGCAAGACCTATCCCGAAGTCGGACGGGCGTTGAACGGAATTGCGCAATCGGTCGTGCGCGTCAACGCCAAGGGCGAGACGATCGTCTCGGTCGCCGTGCCGATCGAGCTGCTGCGCACCGTGCGCGGCGCCTTGCTGCTCTCGACCCGAGGCGGCGACATCGACGCAATCATCGCCTCCGAGCGCTGGGCGATCATCCGTATCTTTCTGGTTTCCGCGGCGATCATGCTGCTCTTGTCTTTCTTCCTTGCCGGAACGATCGCCGAACCGATGCACCGGTTGGCGGAAGCGGCCGAACGGGTGCGGCGCGGCATCAAATCGCGCCAGGAGATTCCCGACTTTACCTATCGTGCCGACGAGATCGGCCATCTTTCCGGCACGTTGCGCGATATGACGCGAGCTCTTTACAATCGCATCGAAGCGATCGAGAGTTTTGCGGCGGACGTTGCGCACGAACTGAAAAATCCGCTGACCTCGCTACGCAGCGCGGTCGAAACGCTGCCGATCGCCCGCTCCGAGGAGTCGCAGCAGCGATTGCTCGCCATCATCAAACATGACGTGCGCAGACTCGATCGGCTGATCAGCGACATCTCGGACGCCTCGCGCCTCGATGCCGAGTTGGCGCGCGCCGATGTGGCGCCCGTCGATCTCGCCCGCGTCCTGAGTACCGTCGTCGAGATGACCAACCACGTCGAGCAGGACAGCATTCGCGTGACGCTCGACATCGCGCGGAGCTGGCAGAACGAGGACGGGCGCAGGAAAGGCTTCAAGGCGATGGGGCATGATTCGCGCCTCGGCCAAGTGTTCAACAACCTGATCGACAACGCCAAGTCGTTCTCCAAGCCCGGCGGAAGCGTGCGCGTTGCGCTGCGTCCGGCCAAAGGCGGCTTCGACAACGTCCCCCTCGATGGATTTGAGATCGTCGTCGATGACGATGGGCCGGGAATTCCCGCCGACGCGTTCGAACGCATCTTCGAGCGTTTTTATACCGACCGGCCGTGCCAGGGATTCGGCCAGAATTCCGGCCTCGGTCTGTCCATCTCCCGGCAGATCATCGAGGCGCACGGCGGACGTATCCGCGCGATGAATCGGCTCGCGACGACGAGGGGCGGCGGCCCGCCGCAGGTGCTCGGGGCGCGTTTCGTCGTCTGGCTGCGGGCGGTCAAGTGAGGGCCGCCGCGGCGGACGACGCCGGTCCCGTCTCGATCCACGCGAGCGCCGTTGTGGTCGGCGAATCGGGAATCCTCATTCGCGGCGCATCCGGTGCCGGCAAAAGCAGCTTGGCTCTGGGGTTGATTAGCGCCGCCGAGCGCGGCGGACGATTCGCCCGCCTGATCGGCGACGACCGTATCGAAATTCGCCGCCGCGGCGGCCGGCTGGTCGCGCGCGGCCACGCCCGGATCGGCGGCAAGGTGGAGCGGCGCGGGCAAGGAATTCTCGCGATGAACTACGAGCCCGCGGCGGTGGCCCGCCTCGTCGTCGACCTTCTTGCCCCCCGAGACACGCCCCGCTATCCCGAAGACGCCCAGGCGTACGTCGAGCTTTGCGGCGTCAGCCTCCCTGCCCTTGCCTTGCGTAACGACGCCGCCGCCTACGATTCCGCGCTGAACGTTTTAGCCCGCCTGCAGCAAGCTGAGACAATCTGACGCACCCTCTCGTCATTTCGCTTGCGAATTTCACCGCAACGCACAAAATGCCGCCCCTCATGCCGACAAGCCAAGAACGGACTCCGGTTTTGCGTCCGCAATCGGATTTTTACGCAGATGTGGTGGGGATCGATCGCCCGCGGCGATGTCGTCGGGCGCCGCCGCCAGGGGCGTGAGCGCTGACGCACGTCAGCAGCGATTGCGCACGGAGTGGCGAATGAACCGGTGCCTTCGATGATTGGAATGGTCCTCGTGACCCACGGCGATCTGGCGAAGGAGTTCCGCTCGGCGTTGGAACACGTCGTCGGCCCGCAGAAGCAGATCGCCACCGTCTCGGTCGGCCCCGAAGACGACATGGAACAGCGCCGCAAAGAGATCCTGGCGGCCGTCAAGCACGTCGACAGCGGGCTCGGCGTGGTGATCTTGACCGATATGTTCGGCGGCACGCCATCGAATCTGGCGATTTCGGTGATGAACGGCGGCCATGTCGAGGTGGTCGCCGGCATCAATTTGCCGATGCTTATCAAGCTTGCCTCGATCCGCGATGCCTTGAGCCTTGAACAGGCCGTCTTGCAGGCCCAGGACGCGGGCCGCAAGTATATCTACATCGCTAGTCGCGTGCTCGGCGGGAAATGAGCGAAAGCGCAACTTCGAAGAACGGAACGGCCTTGGCGCCGAACGGAACGCTCGTGCGCGATTTCGAGATTCTCAACCGCCGCGGCCTGCACGCGCGCGCCACGGCGAAGCTCGTCCAATGCATCGAAAGCTTCGCCGCCGAAGTGACGGTCAGCCGTTGCGGCGAGACCGTCGGCGGCACCTCGATCATGGGCATATTGACGCTCGGCGCCGGAGTAGGCTCGACGATCACATTGACCGCAAAAGGACGCGAAGCCGCCGAAGTGCTCGATGCGGTCGGCGCGCTGGTTGCGGAAAGATTCGGCGAAGACGATTGATGCGCCAGGCGCTGCATCGACTGCATGTCGCAACGCAAGGCAAGGGACTCGTCGATATTACCGAGCCGATCCGCGCCTGGCTCGGCACCCAGCCGATCGCAGCCGGACTGCTCACCGTCTTCTGCCGGCACACTTCGGCTTCGCTCCTCATCCAGGAGAACGCCGATCCCGACGTGCGCAGGGACATCGAAGCGTTCTTCGAGGCACTCGCCCCGGAAGGCCGCGGACGTTATGCGCACGAGATCGAAGGACCGGACGACATGCCGGCCCATATCCGCGCCGCGCTGACGCAAACGCAGCTTTCCGTTCCGGTCGAGTCGGGGCGCATGCTGCTCGGCGCTTGGCAGGGCATCTATCTCTTCGAGCACCGCCGCGCGCCGCATCGGCGCGAGATCGTGCTGCACCTCATCGGGGAGTAATCGTCACGGCCGGGCTTGTAATTCTCAGCCCTTCTTCTCAGGATCGGCGCCGCCGGGCAAATCCGGCCGCCGCGCTTTGGTAAGCGCCTGCGCCTGCGCCTTGCGCCATGCGGCGATCTTGGCGTGATCGCCGCAGAGCAGAACTTCGGGGATGGCACGGCCCTCGAATTGGCGCGGCTTGGTATAGTGCGGATATTCGAGGAGGCCGGCTTCGAAACTCTCCTCAGCGGCGGATTCTTCCTTGCCCATCACGCCGGGCAGAAGACGCACCACGGCGTCGAGCAGCACCATCGCGGCAAGCTCGCCGCCCGACAGCACATAGTCGCCGATCGAGACTTCCTCCAAACCGCGCGCCTCGATGATCCGCTCGTCGACGCCTTCGAATCGACCGCAGACCAGGATCGCGCCGGCACCGCCGCTCAATTCGCGCACGCGCGCCTGCGTGAGCGGCCGGCCGCGCGGGCTCATCAACAGCCGCGGACGGGGATCGTCCGCGGCAAGCGCCGCGTCGAGGCTCGCCGCCAGCACGTCGGCACGCAGTACCATGCCCGCCCCGCCGCCGGCCGGCGGTTCGTCGACGCTGCGATGCCGGCCGATGCCTTGCGCACGAATGTCGATGGTCTCGAAGTCCCATAGATTTCGGGCGCGCGCATCGCCGGCGAGCGAGACGCCGAGCGGTCCGGGAAACATCTCGGGGAAGAGCGTGAAGATGGTCGCCCGCCACATGGCGCTAGCGCGACGAGGCCGGCGTTCGCGGCGCGGGCTGCGGAGCGAGGTCCGACTCCAATGAGGATTCCGCTTCGATCTCCAGCGGCGGGAGAACGACGATCTGGCCGGCCTCGAGATCGATGCTCGGCACGGCCTCTTTGGTGAACGGCACAAGAAGCGTTTCGCCGCCGTCCGCGGGTTCGACCTCCAAAATGTCGCCGCCGCCGAAATTGAGCACGCCGGTGACACGGCCGATGCGTTCGCCCGTCGGGTTGTGCGCCGCAAGCCCGATGAGATCGGCGTGGTAGAATTCTTCCTTCGCCGTCGCCGGCAACGCGGCACGCGCAACATAGAGGTCAACGCCGTTCAGCGCCTCGGCTTCCTCGCGCGTGCGGACGCCGGCAAAGCGGACGACGACGAGACGGTCTTTCAACGGCCGCAGTGCCAGGATCTCGAATTGGCGCGCGCCTTGCGCATCGCGGAGCGTCCCATAAGCACCGATCGCTTTCGGGTCCTCGGTGAACGAGAGAATCCGTACCTCGCCTTTGATGCCATGCGCCGCGCCGATGCGGCCGACGAGGACGCGCTTGGCAGGCGGCGGCGTAGTGTCCATTGGCATTGATTTACGCCGCGGGTGCCGCCGGAGCTTCGGCCGGTTCCGCACTCTTGGCGGCGGCCGCTGCACGCTCCTGCGCCTTCTTCTTGGGCTGCGCCTTCTGCGGATTGTCGCGCGCTTCGCGCTTCAAGGCGCCGAGCGAATCGAGCAACCGCGCGACGCGATCCGTCGGCTGCGCGCCCTTGGCGATCCAGGCTTTCGCCTTCTCGACATCGAGCACCAGGCGCTCGGCGGCGTCTTTGGCTTTCAGCGGATCGAAGATGCCGATCTTTTCGATGAAGCGCCCGTCGCGCGGCGCATGCGAATCGGCGACCACCACGCGATAGAACGGCCGTTTCTTGGCGCCGCCGCGCGACAGGCGAATTTTCAGAGACATTGGTTTTCCTTTCCAGCTGAGATCATTTCTTCTTCTCGAACGGATTGAACGCGCCGCCGAGGCCCGGCAATTTGCCGCCGCCAAGACCGGGCAACCCGCCCGGCAATTTCGCGCCTTTGAGAATGTCCGGCGGTAATTCCGGCAGATTCGGCGCGCCCTGCCCCCTCTGCTTCTGCAGCGCCGCCATTTCTTCCGGGCTCGGCATCGGCATGCCGCCGCCCATACCGAGGGCCGAGGCCATCTGGCTCAACGGCCCGCGCTTGGCGCTGCCCAATTGTTTCATCATGTCGGCCATCTGGCGGTGCTGTTTCAAAAGCCGATTGACGTCCTCGACCCGCGTGCCGGAGCCGGCCGCGATGCGCTTCTTGCGCGACGCCTTCAGAATGTCGGGATTGCGCCGCTCGACCCGCGTCATCGAGAGAATGATGGCGCGCTGGCGCTTCACCATGCGATCGTCGATGTTCGCGGAAGCAAGCTGATCCTTCACTTTGGCGATACCCGGCAACAGCCCCATGATGCCGCCGAGTCCGCCGATCTTCTCGACCTGCGCGAGCTGGTCGGCGAGGTCTTCGAGATCGAACTTACCCTTGCGCAGTTTCGCGGCGATTTTCTGCGCCTTCTGCGCATCGATCGTCTGCGCCGCCTTCTCGACGAGCGAGACGATGTCGCCCATGCCGAGAATGCGATTGGCGATGCGGTCCGGATGGAAATCTTCGAGCGCGTCCATCTTCTCGCCGACGCCCAAGAGCTTGATCGGCTTGCCGGTGACGGCGCGCATCGACAGCGCCGCGCCGCCGCGCCCGTCGCCGTCGACGCGGGTAAGCACGATGCCGGTCAAACCGACGCGCTCATCGAAATTCTTGGCGAGATGGACGGCGTCCTGGCCGGTGAGGCTGTCGGCGACGAGCAGGATTTCGTGCGGGCGCGAGGCGCGTTTGATCTCAACCATCTCGGCCATCAGCGCTTCGTCGATATGCGTGCGCCCCGCCGTATCGAAAAGGACCACGTCGTAGCCCTGCAACCGCGCCGCCTCTTCGGCGCGCCGGGCGATCTGCACCGGCGTCTGCCCGGCGATGACCGGCAGCGTATCGACGCCGACCTGGCGGCCGAGCACGGCGAGCTGCTCTTGCGCGGCGGGGCGCTTCACGTCGAGCGAAGCCATGAGCACTTTGCGCCTCGCACGCTCGGAAAGCCGCTTGGCGATCTTGGCGGTAGTGGTGGTCTTGCCGGCGCCCTGCAAGCCAACCATCATGATGGCGACCGGCGCCGGCGCGTCGAGATCGATCGGCGC